>JAVHLO010000027.1:11898-12694 GCA_031082105.1 Planctomycetota bacterium | reverse complement strand
TGGCAAATCCCAGCCAGATAGTCCGGGAGCAGACGCGGGAAATAGGACGAGAATCCCGTTCTCCGCGGCTACTCTCCATCGCCCTCTGTCTTCGTGCCGCTCTTGCGATTCCGCATCACTTGCCGTTCCGCTGGATTCCCGCTTGCGCGGGAATGACAGGGTGAACGGTCTTCGCGATTCTGGGCCGCGCGCTGCTCCGTGCCGGCGGGGACGCCGGCGCAACGGCCGCCGAGGACGGCGGCGGTACAATCCCTGACTCACGCTCGCGCGGGAATGACAAACACAGCGTAGCACGCCGTCCGTGGCGTCGCCCCTCACCCACGCTCGCGCAGGGACGACATTCTTTGTCTTGACACCGGTTGCGGCGACGGGTAGAATTTCGCATGCGTCGGGGGCTCGTCCGTCTACGGTCCCGATCGCCGACGGTTCCGGCCGCGGCCGGCTTTTTCGCCAAGACGGAGGGGACTCCATTGACTCTGACCCGCTTCGACCTCCCGTGGATCGTCCCGATCCTCATACTCGCGCCACTCGTTGCCGGACTGCTCCTGGGCATTCTCGGCCGGCTGCTGTTCCGGAAGTGGACCTGGCTCTCCACCTGGATCAGCTTCGCCGTTGCGGTCGTGTCGGGTTGGCTGCTGTGGGGCACAAGCGCGTCACAGATCGATATCGTACCCAAGGATTGCTACTGGAAATTCGACTTCCTCGGCCGATACGCGGCCCTCTTCAGGATCGATCTCACGGTAGACAGCGCCGCGCTCGCCTTCATCTGGGTAGACACGATGCCGGCACTCATCGC
>JAVHLO010000027.1:0-11888 GCA_031082105.1 Planctomycetota bacterium | reverse complement strand
GCGGCCTGCGTCTGGCTGGCCTCGATCTCCACGTCCGCGATGCACTCGCAGGAATCGCACTGGCGGTTCCTTGCGCTCGCGTCTGCCGCGCTCTCAATGGCGATCGGGCTCGTGGTCGCCGGCAACATCGTGCTGCTGGCCGTCTTCTGGACTTTCCTTGCGCTCGCGGGCGTTCTAATGATGGACACGAGCGCCAGGTTTGACGGCGACCTGCGCAGTTCGAGGACCTGCCTCGTCGTGCTCGCCGCCGGAAGCGCATGCCTCATCGCGGGGCTCGCCGTGTTCTGGGTCAACGTGCGCGCGGTCGATATCCGGATGATCGCATTCAAGCTGAGCTCCGGCCCGGAGGCGGCGTCTACCGCGCTGCATGGGCTGGCCCTCCGCCCGCGCTTCATCGTCGAGGTGCTCCTCTCGCTGTGGGTGATGTCCGCGCTCGCCCTCTTTCCGCTGCGCATCTGGTTCCTTTCGACCTCGCGCGGGAGCGCTCTGGCGCGCGTCGTGTGCACCGTGCTTATCGGCGCGTCGAGCGTTTTTGTTTTCGCGCGGTTCGGGTTCCTCTTCTCGCAGAAGATGCTGGCCGTCTTCGGCGTGCTCGGGCTGGCGACCGCAGCCCTGTCCGCGCTGGGCGCGATGATCAGCGGCACGATTTCGCGCGCCGTCGCGCAGTTGATTCTCGCCCATTTCGGCCTGGCGGTGGCGGCAGTCGGATTCGGCGCGCCAAGGCATGGGCTGACCCACGCCTGGGTCTCCTGCGTGTTCGGCACGCTGCTGCTGCTCTGGAGCGCGGGCATCGAGGCCAGGGCGGGCACGGGCGAGCTTGCGCGGCTTGGCGGGCTGAAACACAAGATGCCCCTCACGCTGTGGACCGGCCTGTGCGGGGTCTTCGCCGCCGCGGCCTTCCCGCCGTTCTCGGCCTACTGGAGCGGCGGCGGGGTCGTGGACAGGCTCTTCGAATTCGGGCTCGGCCAGCGGCTGCGCAGCCTGCTGCCCGGACTCGAGTTCGTGGAATACGTCATACCTGTCGTGGCGGTGTTCGTTGTCGCAGGCGTCTCGTTCGCGATATTCAGGCTCTGCATCTGCGTGTTCCTGGGCGAACCACGCGACAAACAGACGCTCAAACAGGCGCGGGAGCTTCCGATAGAGTCGATACTCCCGGCCGCGCTGCTTTCGCTGGCGGCCATCGCAGGCGCAGAGTTCCTTCCGGTCAAGTACGCATGGTTGAAGACGGACCTGCCGGACCGCGTCCGGTCGGATCGCCTGCGCGCCGAACCCGACGCCGTGTCGGTCTCCGTCCCGAGGACCTTCGACCAGATGGAATCCGACCAGATCGCGGCCGACGAGCTGGAGGCTGACGAGGCGGAGATCGTCGAGTTCGTCGGATTGCGGCGCGTGACGCTCTCGATGCTGCTCGTCGCCTGCGCATCGGCCTGGGGACTGCTGCTGGCCGCGCTTGCCTACTGGCCGAGCTGGACCTTGCGGAAGCGGCTGCGGATACTCGATCCGGACTGGACCTCGAAGCGATTCGGTTTCCTCCGGCGAATTCTGGGAGGCTAGAAGATGCCCAAGATCGTGATAATGACGGGTGAGGACAAGGGCGCGTCCTATCTTGTCGAGGGCAATCTTACGATGGGCCGCTCAGAAGAGAACGACATCCAGCTCACCGGTCACGGCATTTCCCGCGTCCATGCGCGCGTGACGAAGAAGGGCGCGCGCTTTTTCATCAAAGATACCGGTTCCAAGAACGGCGTGCACGTGAACGGCAAGCGCGTCACCGAATCCGTGCTGAGGGACGGCGACATAGTGCAGATCGGAAACGTCGTCATGGCGTATTCGCCGCCTTTCGAGATCCACGTGACACAGAAGGCAAAGGGGCGGGAGAAACCGGCCGCCAGGACGAAGTCGGGTGATGCCGCCGACACCCGCATCGTGCCGGCGGTCGGCGCACCGGGGCAGGGCCAGGACGAGACCATCTTCATCTTCTCCGACCGATCCTCCACGCTGACGCCCATCAAGGAAAGCCCGATCGCGGAGCTCGACGACGTGGCGAAAGAAGTGGAAAAGGCCGAGACCCCGCGCGAGCTGACGGTCGCGCTGCGCCGGCTCAAGGCGGTCTACGACGTCGGCACGGCGATCGCATCGATACTCGATGAACAGGCGCTGCTCAACAAGCTGCTCGAGGTGCTGCTCGAAGTCTTCGGCGCCGAGCGCGCTTCGATACTCCTGTGCTCTCCGGCCGGCAACGACGTGCGCGTCGGGGCCGTCAAGTCACGCGGAAAGCCGGCCGGCAGCTTCCCCGTCAGCCGGACCGTGCTGAACCAGTCGCTTCTGGGCGGCAAGGCCGTCATCAGCTCCGACGCGCGACATGATCCGCGGTTCGACAGCAGCAAGAGCATCAAGATAAGCGACGTCAAATCCATCCTGTGCGTGCCGCTGAAGGCCAGGGACAGGCTGCTCGGCGCGGTCTATCTCGACACCCAGGAGTTCCTCCGCTCGTTCGATGAAGAGGACCTGACGCTGCTGGTCAACATCGCGCGCCAGGCGGCGGTTGCGATCGACAACGCGCGCCTCTACACACACGCGCGCGAAGAGGCGAGCCTGCTCCGCAAGCACTTCCAGGAGGAGTACACAATCGTCGGCGAGGCCCCCGAGATGTTGGCCTTGAAGGACCGGATAAAGAAGGCCGCGGCGTCGGATTCGACTGTTCTCCTCATGGGCGAGACTGGAACAGGCAAGGAACTGGCCGCGCGCACGCTACACGTCGAGAGCGCGCGGCGCGCCAAGCCGTTCGTGCCGGTCGATTGCACCGCGATGAGCGAGACCCTGCTCGAGAGCGAATTGTTCGGCCACGAGCGCGGGGCGTTCACCGGCGCGGACCGCCAGAAGCCGGGCAAGTTCGAGATCGCCAACGGCGGCACGCTATTCCTCGACGAGATCGGCGACATGAGCATGTCGGCGCAGGCCAAGCTCCTGCGCGCGCTCGAAGAACGGGCGTTCACCCGAGTGGGCGGGGTCAAGATCGTCGAGGTCGACGTGCGCGTCATCGCGGCCAGCAACGCGCCGTTGGAAGAGTTGGTGAAGAAGGGCAGATTCCGCGAGGACCTGTACTTCAGGCTTGCCGTCGTCCCGATCGCCATCCCGCCGCTGCGCGAGCATCGCGAGGATATCCGCGTGCTCGCGCTGAGGTTCCTTCAGAGGTTCGCGCAGGCCGGCAGAAAGAACATCACCGGCTTCTCGCGACGGGCGATGGACGCGCTCATCGACCACGACTGGCCGGGCAACGTGCGCGAGCTGCGCAACGTGATCGAGAGCATCGTGGTGCTGACGGACAAGACGACCATCGACCTCGAAGACCTGCCCTACCCGATCTGCCCGAAGTCGGCGAGGGCGATGCGCGCCGCGGAACGCGGAACGGATCAATACGGCACGACCGAGCTGGAACTGCTCGGGGTGGGCGACGCGATCGGCGAGCGGACTTCCGGTCGGGAAAGACCCGCTCCTGGCGAGGGGCCTGCCGCGCGCCAGTCCGCAATCGAGCCGGCCGGGAGCGCGGCCGATACGCAGCCGCGTGAAACCGCAGCGGCGCCTCGCGATAACACCGCACCCGAAACGCCCTCAAGACAACTCGGCGAGGTGCCGCTCTCCGCGCTCGTCTCCGAGATCGAACGCACCTATGTCCAGCGCGCGCTCGCCATCGCAAACGGCAAGAAAGTGGAGGCGGCAAGGATACTCGGTATCTCGCGGCCGACGCTCGATAAGAAAATACGCGAGTTTGGGTTGGATGTGGAGCAGTAAAGTAGACCTTCAACCCTGAGCATACTGGCGGAAGCCACAGAAAGACACAGAAATACACAGAAACGAAAGGAAGAATGCAAAACATCGAAGAGGCTCAGTAGGACAGTCAACCGAGTCCCTTGGCTCACACTTTCTTCCTTCCGTGTCCTTCTGTGTTTTTCCGTGTGATTTTGTGGCTCGCGAACAAGGGCACCGAGCTTTGCGTTCTCTGCGTCCTTTGCGGTTTTTTGCCGCTTGAATCGCACAATGTCCCCTGCACAGACAAGGAAACAAATGAGACGAAGGCCACATGTCGAGCCACGCGCGACCGGCGCCGCGCCGAGCATGCGCGAACCGCATCCCGGGACCGATAGGGATTTCGTCGTTACAGCCGGCGAAACCGGGCTCGAGATCGCCGCGCTGCTCGTGTTCAGGTTTCCAGGTCTCTCGAAACGAGCCGCCCGCCACCTCGCCGTCAGGGGAAAGGTCACGGTCAACGCCGATCGGGTGGCTCCACACCTGAAGGTCCGCGCCGGCGACAGGATCGTAGCGAACATCCCCACAGACCGGCTTGACGGCGAAGAGGCCGTCGTCAAACGGCTCGAGCCCGGTGCCGTCCTCTACGAGGATGAAGCCATCCTCGTCATCGACAAACCGAGCGGCGTCTCGGTGCTCGCGGAGCGCGACGGTTCCCCTTCACTCTTCGACATGTTGCGGAAGCAGTCACCCGAACACCCGCAACGCGCCAGTACGCCGGGGGCTTGTCCCCCGCCGCCGACCGCCGGCACAACCGCGGAAACGGACGGCGACGCCACTGGCGCCCGGGCGTCGTCACGTGACCAAAGCGACGGCGGACGGCCAGGCACGGAAGCCGCCTTCTACCCGCACGTCGTCCACAGGCTGGACAAGGAGACGAGCGGCGTGATCGTGTTCGGCAAATCGACGGATGCGATGCGCAACCTGAGCGGCCAGTTCGAGAAGCACGAAGTGGAGAAGCGATACGTCGCGTTCGTATCGGGCAGCATCAGGCAGGACAAGGGCAGTATCGATTTTCCGATAGGCGAACACCCGCGCCTGCCCGGGCGGATGGTGGCCGTTGCCGACGCGCGGCGCCTCGCGGTCCGCGATGCCGGTTCGACCGAGACCACCGTCGCCGTACATGTGAAGCCCGCCGCCACGGAGTTCCAGGTCGTCGAACGATTTTCGAGGCATACGCTGCTCCACGTTTGGCCCCGGACCGGACGCACCCACCAGGTGCGCGTCCACCTCGCGGCCATAGGTCACCCGGTCGTCGCGGACCGCTTGTACGGCGGACGCGAGCCGCTGCTCCTTTCGAGCCTCAAGGCCGGCTACAAGCGCAAACAGGACGATCCCGAACGCCCGTTGATCTCGAGGCTCGCCCTTCACGCGCAACAGATCGAGTTCGTCCACCCGCAGAGCGGCATGAAGACCCGGTTCGAATCCCCGCTGCCCAAGGATATGTCGGTGCTCATCCGGGTCCTGCGGAAATATTGCCCGAGGTAGTCACGCACAGAACGAAATACGACCGTATGATCTCTGTTTGCCACAGAGACACGGAGGCACAGAGAAATCCGACGCAAGGAGACTTTTCAGCTCACAGGCTCCTCGGTGCCTCGGTGACTCTGTGGCTGCTTCGCCAGCGGCTGTATGACGGCTTTTCTTCAATCGGCCTGCGGTCTCTTTTGAGTTGAACACCTGCAATGAACCTGTTTATGCGTATTTTCGCACTTGTCTTTGTCGCGCTTGCACTGAGCCTGCACGCCGAGGACCCCGCCGGGCCGGGCAAGGAGCCCGACAAGGAACCGCCCGCGATGCCGGACTCGCTCGTGAACCTGGAGAAGACCTTCTACTTCGCGCCGGTCGAGGGGCTGCGCGACCTGGAGATAAAACTCTCCGGCGGCGCGTTCGCGGAGATCAAGGCGAAGATGCCCGGCTTCTCCGCAAAGTTCTTCTGGAAGGCGCCGGACAAGGTCAGGGTGCAGGTCCAGGGCATCCCCGAAAAGTCGAACGTCGATTCAGTTACCCTTGAAGAGCGCCTGGCGAAGGAGCTGGTCAATGCGATCGTGAAGCGGCCGGTGACCGAGCAGGCGGACAACTTCGAGAGCGTTGACGAAGAGAAGACCGATGCCGGGACGCGGGTGCGGCTCGTGCACAAGGACAAGAAACAGAGCGTCGTCGAGACCGGCTACGTGATAGGCGCCGACAACGCGCTCTGCGGGATGTGGGCCGTCCTGCAGAATACGAAGACCGGCGAACTCGAGAAGTACGAGGGCAAGGTCGAGACGATCGACATGCGCGGGAAGCGGCTTTTGAAACGCGCGCTGTTGACGAGCGGCGACAAGAAATACATGTCCGTTGAATACGAATACACGGAGGTCGACGGCTTTGTGTTGCCGACCAGGTTCATCCAGGCCGCGGCGGTCGGCGCACAGGAGCGGACCTTCGAGCTCGTCCTCTCCGAACACAAGGTGAACCAATCGCTCGACGATTCCATCTTCCAACCCGCAGCTTCCGACGGGAAGGATGATGCGCCGAAAGAAGACGGAGAAGAGAAGCCGAAATGAAGAAACGACGGCTTTTTGGCGAGGGGTTCGTCCGCCGGCTCGATGCGCTCGCTCTGCTGGTGCACAAGACCCTTGCGGGTGGGCGGGCGCATCTGCGTGCCGCCCATTCGCGAGGCGGAAGCACCGAGTTCGTCGACCACCGCGAGTACACGCCGGGCGACGAGTTCAGGTATGTAGACTGGAACGTCTACGGCCGGACCGGCCGCCTCTTCGTGCGCGAGTTCGCCGGCGATGAGAGCCCGGTCCTCCACATCATTATCGATTCGAGCGCCTCGATGGCCTTCGGCGCCCCTCCGAAGTTCGATCTCGCGCGCCAGCTCGCCGCGGCGATCGCATATGTTTCCATGAGCGAGGAGTCGGAGGCTCGGCTCGTCCTTCATTCCGGTTCGGGCTCGCGTGAGATCGCGGGATTGCGGACGAAGGCGCGGGTCTCGGAGCTGCTGCGGTTCCTTGAAGACGGCGCGGCGCGCGGCGAGACCAGCGTCGGCCGCGCGCTCTTCGAATTGGCGACCACTCGATCGAGACAGCGTATGGTGGTCGTCATCTCGGACCTGCTGGAGGAAGGGCGGTTGCACGAGAATATCGCGGGCCTGAGCGAGAAGGGGCAGGAGATCACCCTGCTGCACGTCGCCTCGGAAGGCGTCGGCCCCGCGCACGCGGGTGAGGCGGCACGGCTCGTCGATTCCGAAACGGGCGAGACGATGGACGTGTCGCTCACCGAGTCGAGCCTGGGCAGGTACTACTCGGAGCTGGACGAGTTCAGCAAGCGCTGGCAGCGGTTCGCGCAGTCGCACGGCGCCGGCTATCTCCATTTCCCGTCAAGCAAGTCCTGCGAAGAGGTCGCGCTCGAGTGCCTGCATGACGGGCTGATATTCAGGCCGGCGAAGTAGGTTCTCCGTGTTTCTCGAAGAACCAGCTTGTCGATGACCGGTGCAAGAAGTTCTTTCACCACGGAGACGCAGAGGACACAGAGGACGAATGGAAAGGCCGGACCTTGCGCCTGGTGAAGTAGAGTCTCTCCGCGCCTCTGCGGTACGATTCAAATAGTCTGCCGAATCCTGTCCTTCGGCAGATTCTCTGTTCTTGGCTTTCGGAATCATCCACGGATTTCACGGGTGGATGAACACCTGTGCCGGCATGCTGCGATTCGCGCGTGGTCGCGGATAGGCAGCGGCAACGATTCAAGACTCGGCTGGACCATGACGGACGCGAAAACAAGAGAGCGCGAGACCGGCGCGCGTATCGTCGACGACGACGCGCGCATGGCGGGGCTTTGTGCCGACCTCCTCAGAGAAGGGACCCCGGTCCGTCTGCGGCTCGGCGGCGGGTCGATGCGGCCGTTTCTCAGACACGGAGACTGCTGCACGATTGTGCCAGCAAAGGGGCTTGCGCTGTCCAAGGGCGCTATCGTCGCGTACAACGGGCCCCACGGTCACCTGATCGTGCACCGCGTTGTACTCGCGTCCACGCGGCATTCGAGGCCTGGCTACTACGTCAAGGGCGACATGGTGCTGTGGCGGGAGTGGGTGGAGAGAGGTCGGATCCTGGGCAAGGTCGTGGCGATCGAACGGGGCGGGCGGACGATGCGGCTTGACGGCCGGGGGTCCAGGTTTTTCGCGAACGTGGTCGCCACGCTGTCGCCGCTCCTCTCATGTGCGGGCGGGCTGGTGCTCGGGCTGGCAAGGTCGCTGGGGAGATAGCAGCCTATCCGAGTATTCGAGACGGTCTTGCCCTTGTACCGCCCGGCGTCCCGTCGGCCGTGTCGCGGGCATCCTGCCCGCCTCCCATGAGGCACGCCCCGCCTACCCGCCTTTCAGGATAGGCTTTAGCCCGCCGTCTCCTTTGCGATCTTCGCCCACTCGTCCCTCAGGGTCACCGTGCGGTTGAAGACGAGTCGGCCGGCGGAGGAGTCCGGATCGACGCAGAAGTAACCGAGCCGCTCGAACTGGACCCGCCGGCCGGCCTCGATGCCCGCGAGGCTCGGTTCGATCTTGCAGGCCTTGAGCGTTTCGAGCGACCTCGGGTTGAGATTCGATTTCCAGTCCTTGCCCGGCTCGACATCGTCCGGGTCGGGCTTGACGAACAGGTGATCGTAAAGCCGCACCTCCGCTTCGATCGCGTGCGCGGCCGAGACCCAGTGCAGTGTCGCTTTCACCTTCCGGCCGTCCGGCGACCCACCGCCCTTCGTCGCGGGATCGTACGTGCAGCGCAGCTCGATGACCTCACCCGTCTTCTCGTCCTTGACCACCTTCTCGCATTTCACATAGTACGCGTACCTGAGCCGCACCTCGCGTCCTGGCGCGAGCCGGAAGAACTTCTTCGGCGGGTCCTCCATGAAATCGTCGCGCTCGATGTACACCACGCGCGAGAACGGCAACTTACGCGTGCCGGCCGCTGCGTCCTCGGGATTGTTCACCGCCTCGACCTCCTCCACCTTGCCCTCGGGGAAGTTCTCGATCACCACGCGCAGCGGGCGCAGCACGGCCATGACGCGCGGCGCGCGCCTGTTCAGATCCTCGCGCACGCAGTGTTCGAGGAGCGCGACGTCGACGACGCTGTCCATCTTGGCCACACCGACGCGCTTGCAGAAGGCGCGGATCGCCTCCGGCGTGAAGCCGCGCCTGCGCAGGCCCGAGATCGTCGGCATGCGCGGATCGTCCCAGCCGCTGACGATCCTCGCTTGAACCAGTTCGAGCAGCCTTCGCTTGCTCATCACCGTGTAGTTGATGTTGAGCCGCGCGAACTCGATCTGTTGAGGATGATAGACGCCCAGCTCGTCAAGAAACCAGTCGTACAGCGGGCGATGGTTCTCGAACTCGAGCGTACAGATGGAATGCGTGACGCGCTCGATGGAGTCCTCGAGCCCGTGCGCCCAGTCGTACATCGGGTAGATGCACCATTTGTCGCCGGTGTTGTGATGCGTCGCGTGCAGGATGCGATACATCACCGGGTCGCGCATGTTGAGATTGGGCGAGGCCATGTCGATCTTCGCGCGGAGCACGCGCGAGCCGTCCGGGAATTCGCCCTTCCGCATTCGCTCGAAGAGGTCGAGGTTCTCCTCCACGGAACGGCTGCGGTACGGGCTGTCCTTACCGGGCGTTGTGAGCGTGCCGCGGTACTCGCGGATCTGGTCGGCCGTGAGGTCGCAGACGTACGCCTTGCCCTTCCTGACGAGCTGCACCGCGTATTCGTACATCCTGTCGAAGTAGTCGGAGGCGAAGAAGAGGTTCTCGCCCCAGTCGAACCCGAGCCAGCGGACGTTGTCCTTGATGGACCGGACGTACTCCTGTTCTTCCTTTGCGGGGTTCGTATCGTCGAAGCGCAGATGGCACTTGCCGTTGAATTCAGTGGCGACGCCGAAATTGAGGCAGATGGACTTGGCGTGTCCGATGTGGAGGTAGCCGTTGGGCTCGGGCGGGAAGCGCGTCACGACGCGACCGTCCCATTTGTTCGTGCGCAGGTCGTCGGCGACGATATCGCGGATGAAGTCGCCGGCGCCGGGTTTCCCGCGTCCCGGCTCCTTCGGTTCGCCGGCCGCACCGCAATCGCCTGCGTGTTCTCCATGTTCCTTGTTCATGGGTCGCTCTGCCACAGCACGTGCGAAGACAGCCCGCCAACAGACGAGCCGGAAGTGTATCACAAGACCTCCGGCCAGTCAAGACTTTCGCCTTTGCAGCGTGTCCGGCCCCTCGCTGAAGGAGATGGCGAAACCAGTTGGGCATGACAACGAATCGAATTTCATGGATAATTCCGGGCTGGAGAATGCATCCTTTGCTTGATTCTCCATCGCCGAGCGCGTATAATACGCGGCGAATTCCGACCGGTCGCAGGTCGAACGGATCGGTTTCGACCGGATGCGGGCCATGAAAGTCCAGGTACTCGACGGACAGAAGTCCCTCACCCCCGCCCTCTCCCAAAGGGAGAGGGAGTCCCGTCTCCCTCTGGGAGAGGGAGAGAACTATGAACAAGACAATCAAAGTCCGAATCGCGCCGAGCCCGACCGGCGATCCGCACGTCGGCACGGCCTACGTGGCGCTCTTCAACCTCGCGTTCGCGCGCAGGCATGGCGGGAAGTTCATCCTGCGCATCGAGGATACGGACCGCGCGCGCTCTACCGTCGATTCGGAGAAGATGATCTACGATTCGCTCCGCTGGCTCAACCTCCAGTGGGACGAGGGTCCCGACATCGGCGGCCCGAACGGACCGTACCGCCAATCGGAGCGGAGTGAGCTCTATCGCAAGCATGCCGAGCAGCTCATGGCGAGCGGCGCCGCATACCGGTGCTTCTGTACGCCGGCCAGGCTTGACGAGCTGCGCAAGAAACTCCAGGCGTCCGGCGCCTCGCAACGCCACTACGACGGCCTGTGCAGGAACCTGTCCGAATCAGAGGCGCGCGCAAAATCCGAAGGCGGCGCGGCCTCGGTTGTCCGGCTCAAGGTCCCTTCCGAAGGCGAGACCGGCTACACCGACTTCGTGCGGGGCGATGTTTCGTTCCAGAACACATTGCTCGACGACCAGGTGCTGCTGAAATCCGACGGGTTTCCGACCTATCATCTCGCGAACGTCGTCGACGATCACCTCATGGGAGTGACCCACGTGATGCGCGCGGAGGAATGGATCTCGTCGACGCCGAAACACCTGCTCCTCTACTCCGCCTTCGGCTGGGAGCCGCCCCGGTTCGCGCACCTGCCGCTCCTTCGCAACTCGGACAAGAGCAAGATCAGCAAGCGCAAGAACCCGACCTCGCTCAAGTGGTACGAAGAGCAGGGGTATCTTCCGGAGGCTCTGCTGAATTTCCTCGCGCTGATGGGGTTCTCGATGCCGGACGGCGTGGACATTTTTGGTTTTGACAAGCTGGTCGAGCACTTCGATTTCTCCAGGATCAACACGACCGGCCCGGTCTTCGACCTGGAGAAGCTCAACTGGCTGAACGGCGAGTACATCCGCAAGCTGAAGGCGGACGAGCTGGTAAACAGGTTGAGCGCGCACATGGGCCGGTTCGGCGGCAAGGTGGATTTGCTCTCAGCGCTGTCGCCGGCGACACGCGCGACCGTCTCAGGCCTGTTCGCGCCCCGGATCGCGCGGCTCGCCGAGTTCCCCGAGATGGCCGCGTTCATCTTCACCGATGCGCTCACGTACGATCACTCCCTGCTCGTGCCGAAGAAATGTTCGCGCGAGCTGATCGCCGCCGGGCTTCGCGAGGCGGAGAAGGTCTTCGAATCGCCCGACGCGCTGGCCGACCACAAGCGTGCCGAGGATCGACTTCGCGAGATCGCCGGCGCGGTGGGACTCAAAGCTGGCGATTTCTTCATGGCGCTGCGCGTGGCCGTGACGGGCAGGACCGCGTCGCCGCCGTTGCTGGACACGATGGCTGTGCTCGGCGCGGAAAAGACCCGCAACCGGATCGCGGCTGCTGTGCAGGCGCTCGGTAGAGCCTAACCCGGATCATTTGCGTATCAGGGAAAGAGCCCGACAGACTGTCGAGTTTGTAGTAAGCCACGCAGGCCGCAGCCGGAGTGGCGTCTTCTTCCG
>JAVHLO010000279.1 GCA_031082105.1 Planctomycetota bacterium | reverse complement strand
CCCCCTCGCCCCCTTTTCTAAGGGGGAATCGGACGCGAAAGTCCCCCTTGGCAAAGGGGGATTCAGGGGGTTGTATTCGGGTCGATTGTGTGCGCCGTATTGTTCCCCCGGAGATGATCGTGGACAGATACGCTCGACAACTTATTCTTCGCGAGATCGGCCCGGAGGGGCAGGAGAGGCTCCGGAAGGGCAGGGTGCTGATCGCGGGCTGCGGCGCGCTCGGGACGAACGCGGCGCAACTCCTCCTCCGCGCGGGCGTGGGCAGGCTGCGTATCGTTGACCGCGATTTCGTCGAGCAGGACAACCTTCATCGCCAGGTACTGTTCGACGAAACGGATGCAAACGAACGGCGGCCCAAGGCCATCGCGGCATGCAGCAGGCTTAAGCAGGTCAATTCCCAGGCGGAGCTCGAGCCCGTCGTCGCCGACATGACGCCCCGCACCATCGAGAAACTGCTGACCTGCGTGGACGTCGTTGTCGATGCAACGGACAACATGGAGACCCGGTTCCTTCTGAACGACGCATGCGTCAAGAACGGCGTGTCGTGGGTCTATGGCGGCGCGGTCGGCACCGTGGGAATGACCATGACCGTGGTTCCGGGAAAGACGGCGTGTCTCCGCTGCGTGATGGAAAGTCCGCCTGCGGCCGGGGTATTGCCCACATGCGAGACAATGGGCGTGCTGAACGCCGCGCCCGCCGCGGTCGCCGCCTTCGAAGCCGCCGAGGCGATGAAGGTGCTTGTGGGTCGAGACAAGACGGGCGATACGATTCTGTACTTTGACGTGTGGCAGCGCACGATGCAGTCGTTTGCGGTCGCAAGGAGGGCGGATTGCCCTGCGTGCGGCAAGGGTGAGTACGAGTTTCTTGCCGGCGCGCGTGAAGGCTGGGTGGTCTGCCTGTGCGGTCGAAACGCGGTCCAGGTCACGCCTGCGGACGAGGCCGCGCTCGACCTCGCGCGGCTCAAGGATGCGCTTTCCCCGTATGGCCGCGCCGAGTTCAACGGGTATCTTCTCAGTCTTAAAACGGACGACAAGGAGCTGGTGATTTTCCCGGACGGCAGGGCGATCGTGAAGGGGACGACCGACGAAGCCCTCGCGCGCACGTTGTACGCGCGCTACATCGGGCACTAGCCGGGCTATTCACAAGGAAACGTGGACATGTCATTCCCGCGAAAGCGGGAATCCAGAGAACAGTGCGAAAGCAGAAGGGCAAGACCTGATTCCGACAGGCTCGATCGCGTCAGCGGTCCGCCGGCTTACCGCTTTCGCGGGAATGACAATCTATCGCACCTTTCCCTGGATACACGGATAGTTCGGCCTAGCGCCTCTTCCGGCCCGGCTTCCGACGCGCATTTCCCCTGTTCTTCCGCGTCCTCGCGCGCCTGCGCTCTGCGGCCGCCCGCGCGCCGCCAACCTCGGCGCTTGGGGCGTCGTCCTCCGGGACCTCCTCTGGGCCGAGATCGCGCGGCTGCAGGTAGAGTTCTTTGAAGAGCTCCGTCTTGGCTCGCAAGAAGGTCGCCAGGTCAGCCTCGTCCGGGTCGTCAACCGCAAGCCGGATCGAATCGTCGGCGTCGTGCACGGTCCGGTGGTTCAGTTCGATGCTGCACTGTGCAGCGATCGTCCGGCTGTTCGGATCGTAGCGCAACAGGACCATGAACGCGGCCGTGCCGGGATGTGGGTCGCATGATTCGAAATGATAGGCGACGCCCGGGCTCGTGACCGCCAGGGCCAGCGGCCGGCAGTTGGCAAACTGCTGCACCAGCGCGACAGTCCCGTGCGCAAGCGACTCCTCGATCCGCAACATCGCCTCGACCCAGCGGGGCAGTCCGGGTTTTTCAACGGCTTGCGGGTTGTTCTTTGCTGCAGGCATTGCTTCCTCCGTGGATCCAGGCGCCGGCGATTGTGGAATTCGGATTGCGGATTTCGGATTCTGCGCCGGGCAGGCGGCGCTTGGCTGTTTGGGGACGTGTGCCCCGAATTCGAAATCCGCAATCGCAAATCCGAAATGTCAGTCGACCTGCTCTGCGACATCCGGAACCCGGGATCCGCTGTCTTCGGTCTGCCCTGGAATGGGCAGCCCGGCCACTTCGTGCGCCAGGTTCGCGTAGTCCTCGTCGCCTCGACTCCGCGGCGCATATTCGAATATCGTCTTCCCGTGGCTCGGCGCTTCGGCGAGTTTCACGTTCGTCCGGATGTGCGTCCTGAACACCTTCTTGCCGAAGTACTTCTCGATCTCCGCCAGCACCTCCTTGGCGAGCAGGCGCCGGGAATCGTACAGGCACGCAAGCACGCCGCCGATCTCGAGAGAAGGGTTCAGCCTTTGTTTTACGAGGTCGATCGTTCGCATGAGGAGCGAGATCCCCTGCAGGGCGAAAAACTCGCATTGCAGCGGGATCAGCACCTCCGCGGCGTACGAGAGCGCGTTCACGTTCAGAAGTCCAAGCGACGGCGGGCAGTCCAGCAGCACGTAGTCGTACCCGGACACGGACAGGAGCGTATCGCGCAGTGCCATCCGCCGGGAACCTGAGGTGATTAACTCGCCTTCGAGCGCGGCCAGGTCGATGTGCGACGGGATCACGTCGAACCGCTCCGAGCGGTGGAATATCGCGTCCGCGAGCGGCATGTCACCCCGGAGGACCGCGCAGAGATTGCGCGGCGCCGCCGTCCGTGCAGCGTTGTAGGAGGCAGCTCCGGCTCCCGACCCGTCGGGCCGTGCGGCGTTGTAGGAGGCAGCTCCAGCTGCCGAACTCTTGTCGGACCCGCGTCCCTCATCTTGCGCGTCGGCCCCGGCGGCAGTCATCGGGGCAGGGGAGTGGTGGCCGGCGGAATGCCCGGGCGGCTCGCCCGTGGTTTCCACCTTTCCCTGCGCGAAATCCGCCGCGCCGAGGGCGAGGGTGGCGTTCGACTGCGGGTCGATGTCGATGACAAGCGTCTTGAACCCGAGCCTCGCCAGCCCGCCGGCGAGATTCACCACCGTCGTGGTCTTGCCCACGCCACCCTTCTGGTTGGCAACAGCAATCTTGCGCATGCGGGAAATGCTAGCAAAATGCAGCGAGTAAGTCAACGAAGACGCGAGGCACACGAATCGCCGCCGGTCGTCTTCTACCCCGCCCGTGGCGGGGGGCCACTCCCAACCCCGCGCACCGGGTAGTCTGAAGCGCCGCCATGGGCGGCGTCGAACTCGCCCGCTCGCGCTTGACTTGCATCGCCTCCGCTTTTCGGCTATAATGACGCCAAGAGGTGCCGATGCTGAGGAACATGGAATTCAAAGAACGCGCGCGGAATCTCCTCGCAGCCCTTGCCGGCTGGCTTCTGCTGGTCTCGGTCGCGGTCGCGGAAGAGCCGGGCAAACCCGCCGCGTCGAAGCAACTGACCGCGCTCGAGCGTGCAAACATCGACCTGCACGACCGGGTCGCCGGCGCCGTTGTGTCAATCGAGTGCATCTGCGGGACAACGGGGTACTTCGGGAGCGGCGCGATCATCTCGGAAGACGGCTACGTGCTCACGTCGACGACTGTTGTGCCGGACAGGGCGGAGAATATCGTCGTCCGCACGGCAGGATACAAACAGTACAAGGCCGATTTCGTCGGGGTGGAGAAGGACGTTGAACTGAGCCTGGTCAAGCTCGCAAACCCGCCCGGGCCGTTCCTGCCATTGGGAAAATCGGGCGACATGCAGGTAGGCGACCAGGTCTTCACGCTTGGAAATCCGTTCCAGTCCATCGCCAAGGACGACCAGGTGGCGATGAGCGTCGGCATCGTCAGCGGCCGGTACCGGATGGTCAGCGCGGACGAACAGAGCAAGTATCGCGGTGAGGTGATTGAGACTGACGCGGCGATAAACCCGGGCAGCGACGGTGGGCCGCTGGTCGACGCACGCGGTGAAGTGATCGGCGTGATCGGGCTCGGTTTCTCCGCCGCCCGCTGGATGGGCACCGCAGTGCCAATCGATGTCCTCGCCCCGCACATCGAGCGGATCATCAAGTCGCACAAGTCCACGGGGGATGGTGCGGACGAAGGGAACGAGCAGGGGGGTGAGGAGCCGGCGAAGACGTCCAGGCCTCGGACCGAGATCGCGGCCGCTCACCAGGAATTGCAGGCGACGTACCGGAAGGTGATAGCGACCGCCGCGCCGATGACAGTGGCCATCAAGGTCCGCCGTGAGGCTGAGGCCGTCCCGGCCGGCGGCGGGTGGCTCCCGCTCCTGCGCGGGCTGGCCGGCAAGTACTTCGCGCGGCCCGATATCAGCGTCTCCGGCGTACTGCTTGACAAGGCCGGGCATGTCCTTACGACGTGGTTCAATGTGGCCGGCAAACTCAGCGGGCCCATCCAGGTCACACTCTCCGATGGCACGGCGCTCGAAGCGACACTCCTCGGTCACGATGAGGATTCCGATGTTGCGTTGTTGAAGGTCGCGCTTCCTGAAGGGTGGAAGACCATCGAGCCCGTGTTCTGTGCGCCGGCTGAGGCTATGCCGGGCGTCGCAACGCTCGTCGTGGCGCGGTCCCTGGACCCGCCGACGGTCACCGCTACGCGCGGAATAGTGTCGGCCCTCGGCAGGATGCGCGGCGGCGCGGTCCAGATCGATTGCCCGCTGAACTACGCGAACGCCGGCGGCGTCGTAGTAACGCTCGACGGCCGGCTCGTCGGGCTTGCGTCACACGTCTCGAACGATTCGATCTACGGCCAGAACTCGGGGATCGGTTTCGCGGCAACAGGTGAATTCATCACCACGATCCTGCCCGGACTGAAGGAAGGTAAGATCAGCCCGCGTCGCGAGGAGCCGTTCATCGGCGTGCGCGCGAACGAAGGGGCGCTCGACGTTGAGGGAGCATCGGTCATGGATATCATACCCGGCACGGCTGCCGACCAGGCCGGGGTTAAGGCAGGGGACATCATCCTGGAGTTCGACAAGCAGCCCGTGCACAACTGGACCGAGCTGGTCATTCTGATCCGACAGAAGAAGCCCGGCGATAAGGTCATGCTCAAGGTCTTGCGCCGTGAACACGAGATACCTCTGGAGATGACGATCGGCCGGCGGCCGTGAGTTTCACGGCGGAAACACAGACGTAGTTTCCACCACAGAGACACAGAGAACGCAGCGCAGCAGAGCCGCAGCCAAAACGAACCGCAAAGGACGCAGAGAGCGCAAAGCAAGAAG
>JAVHLO010000278.1 GCA_031082105.1 Planctomycetota bacterium | reverse complement strand
CCCAGCGCCAGCATCAACTTCGTGACGTGCCATGACGGCTTCACGCTCAACGACCTCGTCTCCTACAACGAAAAACACAATCTAGCCAATGGAGAGGCCAACAGGGACGGCGTCGACGACAACATGGGCTGGAACTGCGGCGCGGAGGGCGAGACGAACGACGCGAAGGTCGACAGACTGCGCGCGCGGCAGGTGAAGAACTTCGCCGCGATCCTCATGCTGTCCCAGGGGGTGCCGATGATGCTCGCAGGCGATGAACTGCGGCGCACCCAGCAGGGCAACAACAATGCGTACTGCCAGGACAATGAGATTTCGTGGCTGGACTGGTCTTTGCTCGAAAGAAACCGCGAGACGTTCGAGTTCTTCAGGTTCATGATCGATCTCAGAAAGCGCCACCGGTCGCTGCAGCGAAGGAGCTTCTTCGACGGATCGGTCAACGAACGGGGCGTCAAGGACATCGACTGGCACGGATGCAGTCTGAACAAGCCCGGCTGGGACGACCCGAACGGGCGGGCGCTGGCATTCACGCTGGCGGGGGTCGAGGGTGAGGAGGACATCCACGTGATGATGAACATGTACTGGGAACCGCTGAGCTTCGAGTTGCCCGTCGTGAAAGGGCGGAAGTGGTTCCGCGCGGCGGACACGTCGCTTGCGCATCCGAATGACATTTCCCTGCCCGGCAAGGAGGCCGTCATCGGGCAGGAGAGTTACATGGTTGGCGCGCGGAGTGTCGTCATCCTGATCGGGCGCGCGGCCCCGTAGGGCGGGAGCTCGTCCCCCGCCGCGTTCGGCCGCTGGCGTGGAATCCTGCGGCGGCCCCCAAGGGGCCGCCCTGCAGGGAAGAGTACCGTGTTCCCAGAGAAAGGACTGACCAGCCGGCACTTCGAGGATGCTGGACTCAGGCCAAGTTCCTTGATATGCTCATGAAGAGAGTCAAGGAGGCAATTGAGCTCTGCATGGAAGTTGCGGAGCCTGACGCAGTCTCTTCCGTTCCTTTTCATGGAGACCGAAAATGACCCAGATGAACTTCACGTTTTCCGACCTCATCGCCGGCTACGTCCGCCAGTTCGACTTCGACAAGGGGCTCATCACGCTGAGAACCAGCGACGACCGCGAGTTCCAGGCGCTGCTCACCGCAACGACCTTCGCGGAGGTCGTCCGCAATCTCGGCGAGCCGTTCATGGACTGCACCGCCCAGATGAAGGACATGCTTCTGCCGGGCCGGTTCGTCTATGCCTACGGCGTCTTCTTCCCGGAGCAGGACAAGCCGTTCGAGGCCAAGCACCTCGTCTTCCTCGGCCGCTCCGAGGGCGAATTCCGGTTCGAGAAACAGGATTGGTGGATCAAGCAGGTCACGCAGCTCGGCAACTTCTACCTGAACGCGCAGTTCGGCGACGGCGAAATCGACTACCGCAACTACCGCACCGTGCTCGGCGCGTCGGGCGAGAAGGAATCGAGCACGCGCCAGGAGACGGACACGATCTCGCGGCTCGTCTACGGCTTTGCGTCCGCCTACATGCTGACCGGCAACGACCGGTTCCTCGAGGCCGCGGAAAAGGGCACGCAGTACCTGCGCGACCATTTCCGCGCGCTCGATACCGCCGAGGACACCTGCTACTGGTACCACGCGATCGAGACGAAGGGTAGCAAGGAGCGAAAGATACTCGCCTCCGAGTTCGGCGACGACTACGACGCGATCCCCGCATACGAGCAGATATACGCGCTCGCCGGGCCCGTCCAGACCTTCCGCGTTACCGGCGACAAGCAGATACTCGAAGACGCCCGGCGCACGGTAAATTTCCTTGATCGCTACTTCCTCGACCGCGAGAAGGGCGGGTACTTCTCCCACATCGACCCGGTGACGTTCGACCCGTGCAGCATGACGATCCCGCGTGACCGCGCGCGCAAGAACTGGAATTCGGTCGGCGATCACGCGCCCGCATACCTCATCAACCTCTACCTCGCCACCCGCGAGAAGCGCTACGCCGATATGCTCGTCGCCACCGCCGACACCATCGCCGCGCATTTCCCCGACTACGAGAACAGCCCGTTCGTCCAGGAGAAGTTCCACGAGGACTGGTCCAAGGACCAGCAATGGGGCTGGCAGCAGAATCGCGCGGTCGTCGGCCATAACCTGAAGATCGCCTGGAACCTGATGCGAATCAATTCGCTGACGGAAAAGAAGGGGTACGTCGAGCTGGCGAAGCAGATCGCCGAGTTGATGCCGAAGCACGGCGGCGACCCGCAGCGCGGCGGCTGGTACGATGTCGTCGAGCGCGTACTCGGCCCGGGCGAGAGGCACCACCGGTTCGCGTGGCACGACCGCAAGGCGTGGTGGCAGCAGGAACAGGGGATTCTCGCTTACCTCATCCTGCACGGCATTCTGAAGGACCCGGCATATCTGAAGCACGCCCGCGAATCGTCGGCGTTCTATAGCGCGTGGTTCCTCGACCACGACGCCGGCGGCATCTACTTCAACGTCCTCGCCAACGGACTTCCGTACATGCTCGGCACGGAACGCGAAAAGGGCAGCCACTCGATGAGCGGCTACCATTCCTTCGAGCTCTGCTACCTCGGCGCGGCATACACGAACCTGCTTATCACCAAGGAGCCGATGGATTTCCATTTCAAGCCGATGCCGAACAGCTTCAAGGACAACGTCCTCTACGTTGCGCCCGACATCCTGCCGAAGGGGTCCATCCGGATCGAATCCGTGACCGTCAACGGCGAACCGTATCGCGATTTCGACGCCGCTGCGTTGACCGTGAAGCTCCCGAGCACGAACGAGCGAGTGAAGGTCAAGGTGACGATCGCGCCCACGTCGGGCGTCGAGCATTTCTCGATGACCGTGAAATCCGAGGGCGGGCTCGTGAAGCTCGCGCTCGCGGGCGAGCTCGACAGCCGCGCCGTGCCCCAGTTGCGCAAGGAGCTGGCGAAACTGCTGAACGTCAAGCGGCTCGCGCTGATCATGGACAAGCTGACCCTCCTCTCGCCCGAGGGCGCCCGGTTGCTCGTCTTCGCCAAGCAGAAGATGGACGTCGCCGAGGACCTGTTCGTCGTCGGCGCCAAGGGCCAGCCCCGCGAAGTGCTCGAGCGCGACGAGTTCTGCGAAGAGGTGACGATGCTCAAGACCGAGGCGGAGCTGAAGAAGGCCTAGCCCGTACTATTCGCGAAGGTTTGCAGTAGGGCACGTAGCCGCAGCGAAGCGCCGTCGTTTCTCGGAAGAAGACACCACTCCGGTTGCGGGCTGCGTGGCCTGCTACAGATGTCATTCCCGCGTCCGCCGCAGCGGATCCGCTGTGGCGGAAAAGCGGGAATGACGTAGACGATAGGGCGCCTTCATTTCGAACCCGCCGTTGCCGTTCAAGATGCTGCAGCCTCGAACCGGCGGTTTCTGCGGTTTCAGTGGTTAAGTTGGCCCGCCGTATCGTGAACAAGGCCAGACACATCGTTGCCAGAATAGTGAAGAACCCGGCCGTCGTGCTCGGCGTGGGCGCGCTGGTAGCCTTGTCTGCGATCATCGAAGTAGCCTATTCGCTCCCCGAGGAGATCGAGGAGGGCGCGCCGCACGATATCGCCGGCGAGTGCATGGTCGCCCTCATCGGGCTGCTGATCGTGGTCAACGCGCTGAAGGACCTCCTCGGCGCCGCGGTGAAGACCGAGAAGTTCCTGCGCGAGGAGAGACACCATCGGCCCGGGGGCGTCGGGCACTGCATCGAGTTTCTCGAAAAGAAATGGTATTTCAACGCGGCGCTTGGCGTCCTGTGCCTTGTCGCGGCGGCGGCGGAGCTGGTGGAGGCGATTCGCGAGAGCGAGGAAGGCGTCTCGCTCTGGTACGGCGGGTTGCTCATCGTCGGCGCGTCAATGGTTCTGAAATCGCTGGGAGACCTGTCGGAGGCGCTGGCCCGCTTCGCGGAATCCGAGAAGGAACGCCATGCGAGGTTTCCATTGATCGAGCGACTGCACGCGTTCTTCTGCAGGCCGCGGGTGGGGATTCTGTTGTCCGTATTAGTGATCGCCTTTGGCGTCGCGGAGATGTTCGTTGGGACGCCGGAAGAGGGGCCTGCCATGTTCAAGGCCTCGCACGGGATAGTCATGCTGGCCGTCATGAGGCTTCTCAGGATCGCGTCGACGGCCGATGTCAGCTTGGAATTTGCCGAGGGCGCGGTCGAAGAGCCGGATGCGCGGGAAAGCCAGTAGGCCTTCGCGATTCGGTTTGCAGGTGCCCCGCTACCGCAGGGGGAGAGGGCGTTGGTGAAGAGACGGACTCTCCGGGCGCAAGATGGGTTTTCTCGAACTGCCCGGCCTGTTCAGAAAAGATGGTGGACCTGATGGGATTCGAACCCACTGCCTCCAGAGTGCGATTCTGGCGCTCTCCCAAATGAGCTACAGGCCCACTATCGGCGAATCCAGAGGGAGGTCGGTGCTTCGACCGCCTTCAGGATGAGCTGTGACCAGGTCTCGAAGTTGTGGTTTCCCGACACGGCCATCTGGCGCACTTCACGCCACGGTCGGAACGCGCCTTCCATCATGTCCGGCTCACGTACGGCTACGACCCCTACATTGGGGCGGACCGCGTACACGATACCGAAATGGACTGACCCGACCGCGTTGGCCTCGTCGTTGATTATCCCCACAACATCGACGGCACACGGCCCTTCAATGACCAGCTCCTCGTTCAGTTCCCGCTCCCGCCCCGCCTCCAGGATGCTCTGCGCCCGATCGATGGGGTTTATGTGTCCGCCCACCCCGATGGACAGCTTGTTGTGCAGCCGCGATTCGCCCTGCTTGCCGAACCGCTTCAGAAGCAGTACGTTGTCTCCGTTCAATACGAGGCAGTACGGGATGATCTGTTTGAAAGACGAATCCTGTTCCGCCTGACGCCGTTCAACGAAAAAACCGTGTTTGGACGCGCGTTCGATGATCTTCTCAATGGCCAGCTCGAATGACGAATCGTCATAGCGCAGGAAACCGTGCGGGAACGACAGATCGAAGAGGTCGTAGCGCTTCACGACATAGACGTGTTCCATCTGGAGACACCGCAACGATTCCACGCAGGCAACGGTCACGCCAACCACTGACGGGCAAGAGTATAGCAAAGAGCAGCGGGTTTGTCAAATGAGCGCGGGCGACCAGGCGCAATCCGTGAAATGGTCCTGGCCGACATTATTC
>JAVHLO010000277.1 GCA_031082105.1 Planctomycetota bacterium | reverse complement strand
GTATTTTTCGCCATGCTGTGTCTTGTCGTGTGCCCGGCATGTACACGCCGGCATGAATCCGCCCAGGAGAACGTGGCCTCGCGCGCGGAAGGCGAACCGACCAAGCTTGTGGCTTCCTGCAAGTACTGTCTGGCTGCCTATCCGCCGGGAATCGCCTACTGCGCCGACTGTCAGCGCCGCGCTGCGCACCCGGGGTCCGGCGCGAAGCTCTGGGAGACAGATCTCCCGCTCAAACCAGAGTCGTACGCCAGTCCGCCGGCGATCGGTGGCGACAGCGTGTTCATCGGCAGCAACAAGGGAGAGCTATTCTGTCTGGATACGAATGGCGGGGCTCTGCTCTGGCAGAAAGAAGGATGTGGAAGCGCCTATTCTGCTGCGTGCGCGGGAGAGAAAGTGCTTGCGACCTGTTGGGGCAAAATATGGACCCTCCGCTGCCTGAGCGCCTCTACAGGGGAAACTGAGACGGATTTTGCGCTCTCCTCGGACTCTCGTCCGCCAAATCTTGTGCCTGCCCTGGACGGTGGACGCGTGTACGCAGCGACCGGCACTCGCCACTCCTTCACGGACGGTCTTACCTGCTGGGATGCGGGCAGCGGAACAAGAAAATGGCGATTCGGGATGAGTAACACGTGTCAGAGTCCCACCATTGCAGCCGAACGTGTCTACGTAGGCTCTTGGGACGGAAGCTTCTACTGTCTGGACAAGGAGCGAGGATCGGCACTATGGCGCGCCGACTTCGAACAGACAAAAGGCGGCTTTTCCAAGCAGCCACCGGCGGTCGCTGAAGGAAAAGTCTTCGTGATGTCAGGATTGTACTTCGGATACGCTATTATTTGTCTTGCTGAGGAGGACGGGAGGGTTGTCTGGAGAAAGGACGGCATCGGCTTCCATCGCTATCCCCCGGCAGTACACAGCGGCAGGGTCTATTTTGCCACCCAGAGCGGCGCATACTGTGTAGACGCGCAGACAGGAAGAACCCTGTGGCGCACGGCCTTGGGCAATGGCGCAAAGGCCGCGGCCGTCTCGATCTGTGGGAACGTATTCGTAACCGGAACGACAAGAAATGGTTCCTTTGGTGTATGGTGTCTTCACGGGTCCGATGGCACCGTAGCCTGGGAATACGACAGCAACGATATCGTCGAAGACTGGTTGAAGGACTACGACTTCGGCGGACCTCCGGTCGTCGTCAGAGGACGCGCGATCGCCTGCACCGACAAGGGAAAGGTCATCTGTCTTGACGCGGGCGAGGCCGACGGCTGGCCGATGTTGGGCGGTGGACCCGGGCGCACAGGAGAGCCGAGCTCGACACGCGTTCAGGAGGCGGTGGACGGCAATCGGTAGACTGCGGGCTGTAGGCACAAAGCAGGAGGCAGTGCCCGGTTCAAACGGCTCGAGGACGAACCTACTACAAACAGCGCCGCAAACAGTGCGAACACCCTGAACTGCCGCAGGTGTCTCCCTCGGATTCACATATGACAGTCCCCGTCATCGTACTTGCCCTCGTCTTTCTCCTCATCGCAGTCAGGCAAGTAGGCAGGCTGCGGCTGCAGATATGGCAGGTGATGCTGGGCGGCGCCGTCGCAGTCCTGGCGACCGGACAGATTTCGCCTGCCGACGCCGCCAGGGCGATAGACTTTGACGTGATATTCTTCCTGTTCGGCATGTTCGTCGTCGGACAGGCGCTCGAGGAAAGCGGCTACCTGTCCCATCTCGCGTACGTCCTCTTCAGAAGCGCAAAATCCGTAGACCACCTGGTCCTGCTCGTCCTCTTCGGGATCGGGCTCGCGTCGGCCTTCCTCATGAACGACACGCTCGCGATCGTCGGCACGCCCGTTGTCCTGCTGCTGGCGAAGAAACACGGCGTCTCCGCCAAGCTCATGCTGCTCACGCTGGCCTTCGCGGTAACGATCGGCAGCGCGACGAGCCCGATCGGCAACCCGCAGAACCTGCTCGTCGCGATCGGCGGAAACGTGCCGAACCCGTTCGTCACGTTCGCCCGCTACCTACTCGCGCCGACACTCGTGAACCTCTTCCTGGCGTACATGCTCCTGCGCGTCTTTTTCCGAAAGGATTTTCGCGCCCGCGAAATCGTCCACGCGCCCGAACCGATCTCGGACAGACGGCTCGCCGCGCTGGCCAAGGTCTCGCTCGCCCTGCTCGTCCTGCTGATCGCCGCGAAGGTCGCGCTCGTCTTCTTGAAGATCGACGTCGATTTCCGGCTCACGTACATCGCACTCGCCGCGGCTCTACCGGTGCTCCTGCTGAGCCGCAAGCGGTTCGCCATCGCCCGGAAGATAGACTGGCACACGCTCGTTTTTTTCGCGGCGATGTTCGTCCTGATGGACTGCGTATGGCGGACGGGAACCTTCCAGTCCGTGATGGATAGGTTGCGGGTCGACATCGCGTCGACGGCGATGATATTCCTTGTGAGCGTCGTCCTGAGCCAGTTGATCTCGAACGTCCCGCTGGTGGCGCTGTACATGCCGATGCTGCTCCACGCGGGCAGCGGCGTGCACGGGATGATGGCGCTGGCGGCGGGGTCGACGATCGCGGGGAACTTCTTCATCCTCGGCGCGGCGTCGAACGTGATAATCATCCAGAACGCGGAGAAGAAACACGGCGAGACGCTGACGTTCACGGAGTTCGCGCGGGTGGGTGTGCCGTTGACGATTGTGAATGTGGCGGCACACTGGCTGTTCCTGTCACTGATCTAGCCCGACTTATCTATGAAGAAGCGTGAAAATGTCATTCCCGCGAAAGCGGGAATCCAGAGAACGGTGCGACGGCAAGAGGACAAGACTGGATTCCGACAGTCTCGGTCGCGTCGGCGATCCGCTGGATTCCCGCTTTCGCGGGAATGACAGTCTGTCGGGTTTCTTCCCTGATTCGCGAATGATGCGGGCCAACCGATGACGTTGCGCGGGCAATTCCTGCTCATGCCGCGAACAGTTGATTTTCTTCGAGACTCTAGGTATAAGATACGCGATCTCTCAGGACGGTAGTACAGACCGATTCGAGTTCCGATTCAGGGAGGGTAGCAATGCCGATCGTTTCGACGATGCCGGGCAAGTGCAAGCGCTGCTACAATTGTGTGCGCAACTGCCCGGTGAAGGCGATCCGGGTGCGCGATGGACAGGCGGAGGTCATCGAAGAGCGCTGCATTGCCTGCGGCACTTGCGTCCGCGTTTGCGCCCAGAAGGCGAAGCAGATCGAAAGCCCCGTCCCCCTCGTCCAGGGCTGGCTGACGAGCGAAGGCCCGCTCGCCATCGCCTGCCTGGCGCCGTCCTTTCCCGCCGCGTTTCCGAATGTACTGCCCGGCCAGGTCATCGCCTCGCTCAGGAAGCTCGGTTTCAAGCAGGTCTGGGAAGTCGCTTTCGGCGCGCAACTGACCGCCGAAGCCTATTCCAGGCTGGCGATACAGAATGCCGGCAAGAGCGTCATCACTTCGCCGTGCCCCGCGGTCGTCAGTCTGATCGAGAAGTACTTTCACGGCCTCGTCGGCTACCTCGCCCCGATCGTCTCGCCAATGACCGCACTGGGCAGGGCGATCAAGCGGCACTACGCGAACGAGCTTCGCCGGACCGGCGCGACACCGGACATCAAAGTGGTCTTCATCGGTCCCTGCATCGCCAAGAAACACGAGATGAAAGACCCGCAAGTGGCCGGTGTCATTGACGCGGTTCTGACCTTCCAGGAACTGCAGACGATGCTGAAAGACAAAGACATAGACCCGCGAAAGGAGACCGAGAGTCCGTTCGACGGGCCCAGACCGTCAATCGCCCGGTCGTTCCCCATCTCGGGCGGGCTTCTCAGATCCGCGGCGCTGAAAGCGGATATCCTCGCAAGCGACATCGTCGTGACGGAAGGAAGGGATAGAGTCCTCGATATCCTCAAGGAGAAGGCGGGCGGCTCCATCCACGGCAAGTTTCTGGACGTGCTCTTCTGTGAAGGATGCATAAACGGCCCGATGATCGACAATGACTTGTCGGTCGTCGCGCGCAAGGACATCATCACTCACTATGTGGCCGGCGCCGACGGCACGGAAGAGACACAGGGATGGCTGCGGGCCTACGCCGATGTGGACCTGCGCCGCAGCTTCACGGCCCAGAATGTCGTCCTCTCAACTCCAACCGAAGAACAGCTAAGAGAGATACTCGCCAAGGTGAACAAGGTCACGCCCGAGGACGAGCTCAACTGCGGCTCGTGCGGCTATGACTCGTGCCGAGAAAAGGCCGTCGCCGTCTTCCAGGGGATCGCCGAGGCGGAAATGTGCCTGCCCTATCTCGTTTCACAGACCGATGCCATTTACAGGGAGCTCCGGGCTTCGCACGAGGCGCTGAATCGTTCTCACTCCCAATCGCTCGCCCAACTGTGGGACGCCTACCGCGAACTGGAGTCGACGCGCAGGCAGCTCATGCAGTCGGACAAACTCGCGTCGCTCGGCCAGTTGGCCGCAAGCGTCGCGCACGAGATAAATAATCCGCTGTCGGTCATTTTCACGTACGTGAAGCTGCTAAAGAGAAAGCTCGGCGGCCCCGTCGGCGAGGGGGACAAGGAAGCGTTCAGAAACTACCTCAAGACCATGGAGCAGGAGACTAACCGGTCAAGCGCGATCGTGCGCAACCTGCTCGATTTCGCCCGCCAGACCGAACCGGCGCTCGAACCGGTGGACGTCCAGGCCGTCATCAAGGAGGCGCTGCACCTCCTTCAGAATCAGTTGCGCCTCTCCAATATTCGGGTCGCAACCAGCCTCGGCGGCCTTCCGCAGATCACCGCCGACGCAGCCCAACTGAAGCAGGCCTTCGTCAATCTCCTGTTGAACGCCATACAGGCCATGCCCTCGGGCGGCACGCTTTCGGTATCGGGCAAATGGGACGACTCGCACGCGCTCCTGCGGCTGAGGTTCACCGACACGGGCATCGGCATTCCACCGGAAAACGTGCCGCGCCTCTTCGATCCTTTTTTCACGACGAAGGAGCGCGGACTCGGGCTGGGCTTGTCCGTCGTCTACGGGATAATCAAGCGACATGAAGGCGACATCCAGGTGGAGAGCAATGTCGGGCAGGGTTCGGCTTTCGTAGTCTCGCTCCCCGCCCAGCCGCGCAAGGACGAGTAGCCCGCATTGTTCACGAATCAAGGAAAAACATCGACAGACTGTCATTCCGAACTCGGTTTCCGCC
>JAVHLO010000276.1 GCA_031082105.1 Planctomycetota bacterium | reverse complement strand
TGCTCGTCTCGTTGGGTTTCATGCTCTCGGCAGCCCTTGCGATGTTGTCGATCGCGGTCTCGAGCTTCTCGAAGAGTTTCCCCTCGTCCTTCATGAGCTTCGTGATGGTGCTGTTCTCTTCGGGCCGGAACCTGTCGGCGGCCTCCGAAATGGTCTGCAGCGCCTTTTTCGCCTCGTCGTGGAGCGACCTGTCCCTGATCAGGAGGCCCAGCGTGCCTTCGCCCTTGTCGATCCGTTCGAGGGCGTTTCCGATCTTGTCGCCGCTCTCCTTGAACCAGTCCCCCACCTTTTCGAGCGGGGCGACTTCGAGGCGGCCGAAGTTTCTGCCCTCCGTGCCCTCCTCAACCTTGCGGGCCCAGGAATCAATCGAGGGCTCGGCGGGGTCGATCGCGACGTACATGCCGCCGATGAACGTGGCCTGCTTCGCATAGATGACATAGTCATGCGCGAGCCACTTCTCCTTCTCGGCCGTCTCCCAGGCCAGGGACAGCTCGGCCCTGACCTTGTAGTCGACGGGAATACGCCGGACTTCGATCGCCAGTCCTTCGGGGGTGGTCGTTCTCTTAGGAGGTCCGATGGATTGGTCTGTGGACGAGGGCGGCAGCCTGCGGAACGGACGATCGTCCGCCAGCCCCGTCTGATTCACGAGGTGTTCGTGTGTCTCGACGAAGTCGACCTGGTTCAACTGCAGCGACTTGATCTCGCCGATCTCGAGCCCGGCGATTCTGACGGGATCTCCCTGCCGGAGCATGCCGATCTCGGGGAAGTACACGACAAGGATTGTCTCAGGCTTGAGCAGCGAGGACAGATTCTTGGCATTCGTGGTGAGCCAGACCAGAAGGACTATTGCCACGAAGAAGAAGAATCCGACCAGGATGCGCGTTCCCAACGTTCTCGACATACTGTCTCTCCTTTAAGGCTGATTGTCTGCGCGCTAGGTGGTAATAGGGCCCTGTTCTTCCCCGTACACGAACTGTTTCACGATTGGGTCGTCCGCCTCCAGGAACTCCTGGGGCGTCCCGGTCTTGATGATGACCCCACCGTAGAGCATGGCGATCCGGTCCGCAACCCTGAATGCGGAAGGCATATCGTGGGTCACGACTATCGACGTGACCTTGGACTTGCTCTTCATATTGTTGATCAGCTCGTTTACGACGGAGGACATGATCGGGTCCAGCCCGTGCGTGGGTTCGTCGTAGAGCATTATCTGCGGTTCTCGGATTATGGCCCGGGCCAGCCCGACCCTTTTCTTCATGCCGCCGCTGAGCACGGACGGCATCACGTTCTCGTGGAGCTCAAGTCCCACGAAGGCCAGCTTCTCCGCGACCATCCGCTGGATTTCATCATCGGTCATTCTCGTATGCTCGCGAAGCGGCAGGGCCACGTTTTCTCCCACCGTGAGCGAATTCAGCAGGGCGCCGTCCTGGAAGAGAAAGCCGAACCCCATGCGAAGCTCGCTGAGTTCGGCATACGACATGTCCGCCGTGTCTCTGCCTTCGATGATCACGTTGCCGGCATCCGGCTGGAGGAGACCGACGATGTGCTTCAGGGTCACACTCTTGCCGCTGCCGCTTCGGCCGATGATCACCAGCGTCTCGCCCTGGTTCACGGTCAGGTTGAGCCCCGCCAGGACCCGCTTGTTCCCCAGCGTCTTGTGTACGCCTTTGAGCTCGATGATCGCCGACATTAGAAGAAGAACCAACCAACGAACCAGTCGAAAACCAGCACGAAGACCGACCCGATGACGACGGCTCTCATCGTGACGCGACCGACCCCGTACGCCCCGTGTTCGGCCCTCAAACCCTGCGCGCACCCGACTATCGAAATGATCATGCCGAAGATGAGCGCCTTCAGCATTCCGATCGTCACGTCCTTGAGCATCAGATAGGTATTGATCTCTTTCATGTACGCCTGCCAGCCGACATTGAGAATGCCCTTTGCGACGAGGAAACCGCCGGCCACGCCCACCACGTTCGCGTAGACCGTGAGGAGCGGGCAGACGATGCACATCGCCAGGAAGCGCGGCATGATGAGGAAGCTGATGGGATTTATCGACATGACCTCGAGCGCGTCGATCTCCTCGGAGACCTTCATGGTGCCGATCTCCGCCGCCATCTTCGAACCGATGAGTCCCGCGAGGATGTTACCCGTCATGACGGGCCCCATTTCGCGGCACATGGAAATGGCGACAAGCGCGCCGATGGAGGACTGCTGGCCGAACCGCAGGAGCTGGCTTCCGACCTGCAGTGAAAGGACCAGGCCGGAGAAGAATGCAACGATCACGGCAACCGGCAATCCGTTGAGTCCGCAGAGCGCGACCTGGTACATTATCTCCCGCCGTTTTCTGAACGCGAGCCTCAGGCTCAACACGCTGTTGACGAAGACGCTCAGGGCGAAGCCGGTCTCTTCCATGGCGGGCTTGACCATCCCCGTCCAGAGCGTCGTCACCCGGTCGCCGATACCGGCGAAGAATCTCAGTGGCAGGATTGCGCGTTCCTTTTCCATTTCAGTAGAGCCTGTTTCTCCGAATGTATGAAAGGACAGATTCGGGCACGAGATATGTCACATCCTCTTTGCGCGCGAGCATCTTCCTGAGTTCGCGGGAAGAGATTTCGATCAAAGGCATTCTTACGCAATCGCGCAGGATGCGCGCGACATTGGCACGCCCGACCGCATCGGCAAGCGCGTGCGGGATACGGAGATCGAATCCCGGCCGCGCGAGAACCGTCAGCCTCGCAAGCATCAGAATCCCGCGCGGGTCACGCCAAGCGTGGAAATCCCTGAGAGAGTCGGCGCCGACGATCAGAAAAAGCTCATCGCGCCGGCACGGCCCGGCCTTGAGCGCGCGCAACGTGTCTATCGTGTAGGAGACTCCGCCGCGCTCCGTTTCCACGCCCGAGACCGCGAAGGCCGGATTCCCGCGGATCGCCAACCTGACCATCGCAAGCCGGTCTCTGGCGGACGCAACCGGCCCGACCGACCGGATTCCCGACGCGCACCGTCGCCGCGCACAGGCACTGGTACGCCCACCGACCTTGTGCGGCGATGCTGCGCAGGGAACAAAAACGATCTTGTCGAGATTCCGACACCTGATCGCCTGTTGAGCCGCAATCAGATGCCCTGTGTGCACGGGGTCGAAGGTTCCCCCGAATACGCCTGTCCTCGACACGGCTGTCTCCAGCTTGAAAGTGCCAAGATTAGCAAAACACAGCGCCGTTTTCAAGAAAAAGACGACCGTCGGCATGAAATGCATGTGTGCGTCAATTGTGGCCATGGGTATCGTGGCGGGTTGTAGGGGCGGCGCGCCCGCGAATGCAGAGAGACCAGCAACCATGACGCCGACACTACTGCTCGCGCACTCGCCCGTCACATTCAAGCGCCGCCCGTCTTCGCTCAGGGCATGATGAAATTGAGAAGCGACCCGACCAGCAGCGAAACGAAGAGCATGATGCCGGTCATCTTGAGAAGCGCCCGCCAGCCCAGCTCCTTCAGAACTACCACGAAGGTGGCCGCGCATGGAAAAAACATCGCAAGGACCGTCGCCGCAATGACCGCCTGCTTCTGTGTCAGCGCCAGCGGCGTCAGCATTCCCACGGCCACGTCTTTTCTCAGCATCCCGAGCAGCAGCGCCCCCACCGCCTGCGGCGGAAGACCCAGCAGCCCGGATACGACCGGCGCCATGAGCCGCGAGAGAAAGTCGATGACCCCGACCGCCTCGAGCAGGTTCAGAAGCGTTATCCCGACAAGCACGACGAGTTCCGCCTCGACGATGAAACTGTAGATGCGCGACAACAGTTTCCTCGCCATCGCCCGCACAGCCGGCCAGCGGAACGGCGGTATCTCCAGGAGAAGCTCGGGGCTGAACCCCTTCACCAGCCGCCTCATCACGAGCCCGAGACAGAGCCACACGAGGAACATGATGAGAAAGACCATCGCGACCGGCCGCCAGCCAAACCCGCCAAGCAGCCCGATCACCATCGCCTGCATCGCGGAACACGGGACCCCGATCGAAAGAAGCGTGGCCGCGATGAACCGCTCCCGTTCGCTCTCCATCGACCGCGTCGCCAGCAGCCCGGGCACGTTACACCCCAGCCCGAGCAGCATCGGAAGGACCGCAAAGCCGTGCATGCCGAGCCTGTGCATGAAAACGTCGGAGAGCACCGCCAGTCTCGGCAGGTACCCGATGTCCTCGAGGAAACCGAGCACCATGTAGAATGCCAGGACGTACGGCAGCACCATGACCACGATGACGTACAGCCCGGTCGAAAGCAGGCCTAAGGACTGCTTCAGGTCGACGCCGCCTTCGATGAGCTTGCCGATAAGCACGCGGTGAAGCACGCCTTCGCCGCCGAGCAGACCGCTGACCCACCCGCAGAACGGCGCGAGGGCCGACTCGGCCAGCGGATCAAGCGCGTACGTGATGAGCCCCTCGCCCACCAGCCTCACCACCAGGAAGGCCGTGATGAGCACAAGGATCGCGATCGGTATCCCCGTCAGCGGGCCGATCGTCACGTCCTCGAGCCAGTCAAAGAACGTGTGATGTCGATGAGACAGTTTCTGAACCTGGCTCACCATCGCGCCGATGTCGCCCCACCTTTCCGGGACCGACCTCTTCTGCTGCGGCGCGGACGCGGCATCCTCGATCCGCGAGACGAGCTCCTTCACTCCCTCACCGCTGACCGCCACCGTGGGCACGACAGGGACACCGAGCAGCTTCTCGAGTTTCTCGACGTCGATCGTTATCCCCTTGTGTTTCGCCTCGTCCCAGATGTTCAGCGCGACGATGACGGGCACGCCGCGTTCCTGGAGCTGCAGTGTAAGGTACAGGTTCCGTTCGAGGTTTGTGGCGTCGACGACATTGACGACAATGTCGTCTTTCCGGATCAGCTCGACGGCCACTTCCTCCGCCTTGCAGGTCGGTTCGAGGCAATAGACGCCCGGGGCGTCGATGACCTCGATCTTCTTCCTGTTTATCGCCGTCTCGCCGCGCAGGACTTCAACGGTCGTGCCCGGGTAGTTGGACACAACGGCGTTGACGCCCGTCATTCGCGAGAAGAGCGCGCTTTTGCCGACGTTCGGGTTTCCAATGAGTATAATGCGCACGACTCAAGTCCCCGGAATTGCGCAAACCGACCCGGTCCATTTGTGAAGAAGCGTGAAGATGTCATTCCCGCGAAAGCGGGAATCC
>JAVHLO010000275.1:3808-5204 GCA_031082105.1 Planctomycetota bacterium | reverse complement strand
ACAAGAACCATCCCAGCTACAACCGGCTGGCCTTCCAGCGCGCGCGTCAACGGGGCGACTTCTGGTTCGGGATCTGGACGGTCGACGCCGACGGCGGCGGCCCGTTGGAGGTTCATTCGAACGCGACATATGCGGCAGTCAACCCGGCCTGGTCGCCTGACGGCAGCAAGATCGCGTTTGCCACCGTCAACTGCAGCCCGGCCGCGAAGGGCCAGGACCGCAGGTTCGACGGCGACGACATCTGGATGGTGCGGCACGACGGAACCGGTCTTGCCCAGATCACAAGCGAGACGTGCGCCGAATGGTATCCGTGCTGGAGCGTCGACGGGCGCATCTACTTCATCGCGCGCCGCGAAGGCGCCCAGAACATCTGGAGCGCAAGGCCGCTTGCGGGCCTGCTGGATGATGTCTCGGCCGCCAAACAGGAAGAACCGAAGTAGCCGGCCGGGTCCTCGAACCGATTCGAGTCACGGCTCGGTCTGTTCGTTGAATGCGTTGTGCTGTCATGCCCCGACGGGCGGGGCATCTCCTTCAGGAAGGCGGCGGACACGTGGAAAAGGAGATTCCGCCCCGCTTAGGGCGGGGTGCGCCTGCGGCGGAAACCGACTTCGGAATGACAGACTTTCGTTGCTTTTCCCCGATTCGTGAGTAACGCCGGTCGGCGGCCATTCTCAGTTATCCGACTATGTCACGCATCTCCCGGTCCGGACCGTGCACGGAACATTCGAGACCACCAGGGCGCTCGATGGTCATCCTGTTCGCGCTCCTGTCCGCTGTGGCGGTGAGTTCGGCCGGGTGCGGGACCTTTGCGTCGGTCAAGTATTTCGGCAACCCGGCAAACCCGTTTCCCAACGTGCGCACGGTCGCCGTTGCGCCGTTCGTCAACCTCTCCGCCGAGCCCTCGGTTGATTTCATCGAGGTTGCCGACATCTTCGCAGGCGAGCTGGCGCAATTTCCCGGCTTCCAGGTTCGCCGCCCGGCCGTGTTGATCGCCGATGCCAGGCAGCACGGCGTGCCTCTGCCCTTTCCGGATGTGTCCGCGGCGGTCAAACTCGCCCAGGCGGTCGGCGCTGACGCCATAGTCATCGGCGCAATCACAGAGTACGATCCGTACTATCCCCCACGCGTGTCGGTGGCGCTTCAGCTCGTCCATGCCGGCGAGAAGATCGATCCCGTGATGGACATCTCTCCGTGGGTGGAGAGCGGAAGGCCGCTGGCGATACAGCGAGAGGACGCGCCACGCCTGCTGGCAATGTTCGAAGACACTTTCGACAGCAGCAAGCGATTCGTGCGCATGGAGATACAAGGGTACGCAAAGACCCACATCTCCGACGACCGGGTCTTCGAAGAGGACGAAACGTTCCTCCGCATAATGAACAAGTACATGCAATTCGTC
>JAVHLO010000275.1:0-3798 GCA_031082105.1 Planctomycetota bacterium | reverse complement strand
CGTCTCGAACCGCTTGATCCGGAAGGTGATCGACATCGAGAAGACGCGCCAGGACGAGGCGAAGCGAGGAAAGTAGCTCTTGAACCGAAGCGGCTGCGTTGCGCGCACCGCATCGACGAACAAATCCTACAAACAGTTGGTTGCCTGCAATGGATTTCGAACGCGAAAAAGCCGGCTTTCTTGAATGGCTTGAAGGGCGAGGCGCGTCCGTCGAGACGCAACGCGCCTATCGGGCCGATCTCGCCCATTTCCAGCAGTTCCTCGAGACGTCGGGCATCAAGGCCTCAGAGATCGATCATCTCGTGATGAGACGGTACCTCTCGCATCTGCGGACACTGGAGTATGAACGGACATCCATAGCGAGACGGTTCGCGAGCCTTCGGAGCTTCTTCAGGTTTCTTGTGCGGAACAGCAAAGCGTCCTCGAACCCGGCGAAGCTGTGCAGAACCCCGCGGCTGGAGAAGCGGCTGCCGACCGTGATGGACGAATCCGAGATCGCCCGGCTGCTGGCGCTGCCTGATTGCTCGAACCTGCGGGGACTGCGCGACAAGGCGCTGCTCGAACTTCTATACAGCGCGGGACTGCGAGTCAGCGAAGCGGCCGGCCTCAAGTTGGGCAACGTGGATTTCTTCTCCAGCATCGTCACGCTGAGCGGCAAGGGCAGGAAAGAGCGGCTTGCGCCGTTGGGGAGCTACGCCGTCAAGGCGCTGACCGAGTATCTCGAGAAGCGCGGGTGGGACCCGACTCAGGCGAGCGGAGACGACCGCCCCCTCTTCTGCAACAGGTTCGGCAGGCGCCTGAGCGTCCGAGGCGTGAGGAGGATCGTCGAGAAGTATGTCCGCCAGTCCGGCACGACGAAATCGATCTCACCGCACACGTTCCGGCATTCCTTTGCCACGCACATGCTCGAGCGCGGCGCGGACCTGCGGTCCGTCCAGGAACTGCTCGGTCATGCGAATATCGCAACGACCCAGATCTACACGCACGTCACGATCCGCAACCTCAAGGCCGCGTACGACAAGACCCATCCGCGGGCGTAGCTTCACAGCGCAATTCCAGCCAACCCTGGTCTGACCCCTTCACAAATCCGCACGAGCTGTCGTTCTCTTGCTCTTGCTCTTGCTCCTGCTCTTGCGTGCGGGAGAGAGTGTGAGAGCACGAGCAAGAGCAAAAGCACGAAACAACATCAAGCCTAGGGATAGCTTCTCAGCGCAACGTCTCTAATCCGCCCATGTACGGCCGGAGCGGCTCGGGCAGGTCGACTCCCCCATCCGGCCGCTGGTAGTTCTCCAGCAGCGCGATGACAATCCTCGGAAGCGCGAGCCCGGAACCGTTCAAGAGATGGACATATTTTACCTTCTTGTCGTCATCCCTGAACCGGATGTTGGCACGCCGCGCCTGAAAATCCTCGACATTGCTGCACGAAGAGACTTCGAGCCACGCGCCGACACCCGGCGCCCAGGCCTCCAGGTCGTAGGTCTTCGCGGAGGCGAAACTCATGTCGCCGGTGCAGAGCTTGACGACGCGATAGTGAAGGCCGAGGAGTTGGAGGACGCGCTCGGCATTCGCCACAAGCGACTCGAGCTCCTCGTATGATTTCTCGGGACGCACGACCTTCACCAGCTCGACTTTGTCGAACTGGTGCACACGGATGAGTCCGCGGGTATCCTTGCCGGCCGCGCCGGCCTCGCGCCGGAAGCAGCTGGTGTAGGCGGTGTAGTAGAGCGGGAGCCGCTTGTGGTCGAGGATCTCGCCCGCGTGGATGTTCACAAGCGGCACCTCGCCGGTCGGGATGAGATACAGGTCGTTGCCCTTGAGCCTGTACATGTCCGCTTCGAGCTTGGGGAGTTGCGCGCTTCCCGTCATGACCACGGAGTTGGCGACGGCCGGGGGTGAGATTTCCGTGTAGTGATGCTCCTTCGTGTGCAGGTCGAGCATGAAATTGATGAGCGCCCGTTCGAGCCTGGCCCCGTGCCCCTTGAACAGCATGAAACCCGACCCCGCCAGCCGCGCCCCACGTTCGAAATCGACGATGTCAAGCCTCGAACAGATATCCCAGTGCGCGAGCGGGGTCTCGGCGAATTCGCGTTTCGCGCCCCAGCGACGCACTTCGACGTTGTCCTCCGAGCCAACGCCCACGGGGACGTCCGAAGCCGGACAGTTCGGCACCCAGCGCAGCAACTCCTGCAGTTCCGCCTCGACCGGGCGCATCGCCTCTTCCGCCGACTTGATCCGGTCGCCCAACCCCCGTGTCTTTGCGACGATCTCATCGGCGGGCTTTCCTTCCTTCTTGAGCTTCCCCACCGCCTCGGAAGCGGCGTTCCGCTCCATGCGCAGGTTCTCCACCCCCGCCCGTAGTTTGCGCAACTCGGCGTCAAGAGCCAGTATGCGGTCCAGGTCGACCTTTTCGCGCTTGCTCTGCACGGCGGCGCGGACGCGGTCGGGGTTGTCCCGGATAAAGGCGAGGTCGAGCATTGTGTCACTCCTGTTCCCTGTTCGCGCAAGAGACGTCAAGGCCTGCCACCCGGTCCGAAACACGCAGACCAGGGCGGTCGGGATTGCATCGCGAGGTGCTTCGTCGTCCTCACGATACGAGAAGAGAGAGAGACCGTGAGGCCTCTCTCTCTTCAATGGGTCCTTCTCGGAGCCGTCCGCCGCCCGCTGTGGATCGACGGACTCAGGGGCTCAGTTCCTATTTCCAATCGCTCTCTATCGGACCACAGAGGTCTTTGTAGCTCTTGTCGTACAGGCGAATCTGGCAAGGAGCGTCCTTTTCATCTACTCTCACGGAGTAGCTTCCATCGGACCCTCAGCATGCCTCGCCGGTAGCGCCCTTTCCTACCATGTTCCCGTTCTTGCCCCTCACTTCAACCTGCGGGAAGATCCTCTTGGTCTCGAAATTCATGTACTCTTCACCGGCGGCCCCGAAGATCTTGAAATCGCCGGGGGCGACCTTCAGTTGTCCGGCGCCCGGCATCTTGTTATCGAACTCGAACTTCAGGGGCATGCCCCAGTTCACCTTGGCCGTCTCGCCGGCCTTCACTTCCATCTCGGGCATCGAGCCTCTCTGCATCCAGGCCGACTGCTTGCCGTTCGAGATGATGCCCCAGTAGAAGGTGTACGTCCCGACGGGCACTACCACCGGCCCGGCGGACACGTCGAAGAAGTTCTGGCCGCACTGGATCACGGCCACGACGAGCTTGGCGGGACACTTGAACCCGCTTGCCATGTCGACCGTTCCCGTTTCGCCCTCGAACAGTTTCACCTTGGTCTTCATTCCCGATTCGATCGCTTCGAAGTTGTACAGCTTGCCTCCGAGACTCACCACCTTGCCCATCGGAATCGCGTAGGTCGAAGGCGCAATGACAATGCCATCGACTCCGTAGTCGTCGTACGATCCGTTGTTGTTGTCGTCGACGAGCGACAGCGTGGCTCCGCTGACCTTGCCGGCCATCGTACAACTCCGCTGGAACATCCAGCCTCCGCCGCGCTTTTCGTCGCCCTTGAAGATCCGCATCGTGTAGTTCGATGTCGTGTCGTCGTCGTAGACGATCCTTGCGGTCGCGATACCGCCCTTGGCGCCGACGGGGATCTTCGTCTCCGTTTTGCCGTCGCCATCGCAATCGACCATCAGCGCGCTCTTCTCTTCGATGGCCATGACTCCGCTCTTTCCCTTCACAGGAAGCGGAATCACCATCTCAGCGCCGCTCTGGCCGACCGAGCCATACTCGAATGCATGGGGCGTCGTGAAGTTGAACCCGCCCTTTGCCGGCGAAAACTTCATGTCGAAGCTCGACC
>JAVHLO010000274.1 GCA_031082105.1 Planctomycetota bacterium | reverse complement strand
CCTCCGCAGGCTTGAAGTCCGCGGGAAAGACAAACCTGAACAGCCCATCCGTAACCTTGAGCCGAAAGACGCCGAACCACGGCGCATAGAACTTGCCGCGTTTCTTGTCTCCTCCAACCGCCCCGACGATGCGGAACCGGACGACCACGTTCTTCTGCGTGTTCACCACCGGATCGAAGAACCAGGCGATCCGCGTCTCGCGCATCACGGTCTTCTGCCACTTGATCGGGTTGCCCTTGTCGTCCTCAACGGAGATGTCTTCGATGGGCAGCTCACCGACGAACTTGAACCCCTCGCTCTTCGGGTTGAAGAGAACGTGGTAGTTGATCTCGAGCTGGACCTTCACGTCGCTGTACTCGCCGCTCTGACCCTTCACCACTTCGAAGGTGGCGTCGTACGGCGAGACGAAGCACGTGTCGTCCGGCCTTGACCAGGGACCTGCCATGTCCGACTCCTATACAAGGTATCGCAGGCAGCACGCCGCCTTCGATAGTATTCCGGCCCGGCCGCCCGACTTGTTCATGAAGAAGCACAAGACTGTCATTCCCGCGAAAGCGGGAATGACCGTCTGGCGCATCTTTCCCTGGATACACGCATGATTCGGGCTGGCCCGGCCAGCGAATCGAGTTCTGGACACGCGCTACCAGCCCGAACCCGCCTCGGGCGACTCGCCCAGGGCCGTCGAAAGGAGCGTCAGCGTCTCGACGAACTCCTGTCTAACCTCTGCGAGCGTCCTTCGCTCGCCCTCGACTGCTCCTTCGGATTTGGGCGATCCGGTCTCCCACCAGGCCGGGGCCAGCACGCCGGCGTTCGCGAACTTGTTGATCCATTCTTTCTTCAGCCGCAGCGCGACCGCGTACGGCAAGAGTGTCTCAAACTCGGTTTGAAGACGGCCCGCGTCGCCCTTCGCCGGTTCGAGCTCGCGGATGTACTCCATCATGGCAAAGGCCCTTGCCCTTTCCGCCGCGCCCTCCGCAGTCCGCTGCGGCATGAACGGCGCGAACACGAAGAAGAACAAGGACGAGAATATCAACCCCCAGCCGAGCTTCGCCAGCCAGGGCATCCCGCCCTCGCCTACATGGGAAGTGACGACGACGATCCCCACGAACAGGAGCACGGCGGCGGCCAGGCCAAAGACGACACGCAGGACCCGGCCTTCCGAAACGACAACGCATGCAGCTACCAGCACGGAGGCGACAATGAACGGCAGGCCCTGGAGGGCAATCGCGAGCGAGCCCGAGGAGTAGGTCACCTGGAGAGCGCCGAACGCCGCGACGAGCGCGCCGATGAAACCGTAGGTCAATCGCTCGCGAGCCGGGTTGGCGCGGAAGAACCCCCTGCCGGTTGCCTCTTCGTAGATCGATTTCCTGATGCCGGCAACGTCCGCGCGAGGCAGGCTCCCGGACGCGGAGAGCGTGTTCCCTTCCTTCTCGCCCGCGACAAGTTTTGCGATCCGACGGCGATACTCGGGCAGCGGGTCGAGCGCTTTCTCCGCACGGACGCGCATCTCGTCCTGTTGATCCCCCCTGCCCGGGATGAGCCTGAGCTTAAGGAATCCCCCTGCCGCCAGGTCGAGGACCCCGCCGACGATGTCGCGCACCTCGACGCGCTCGTCGACCACGGCGCCAGCCACCTCGGGGGTCATTCCCTCTGACGGACGCGCAACAACGCCTGAAGGCGCTTCGATGGCCGGGTCACGCCCTCTCAGCCAGAACATCGCGAAGAGCCCGCACAATACCAGCGCCGGAAGGAGAAACATGAGGATGTTCCCCCCGGTCGTCTTCATGAACTTGTTCGGGAGAAAACCATGGTTGACTAGTCCGGAAGGCAGCTGAACTTCCACGGACAAGGACGACTGCGCGGGGAGGCGTTCGGTCCACACTTTGATCGCGTTTCCTTCGCCGTGATACCCCAGCGCGTGCGCCCCGCCATGAAGGTTCGTCATGAGGCGGTCGGCCTCTACTCCGGCCGGCAAGCGGAGCGTCGCCCGGACTTCGGCATAGCCGCATTTCGGCGTCCTGCAGATCACCCGCCAGAACAATACGTCATTGCCCGCCTCGCGGGTGACCACGCCCACGAGCCGGTATGACAGGCGAAACTCCTGCACGTCGCCCGCATACACGCTGTTCCATGACACGGTGAGCACCTGCCCCTGCCGGGCCAGCGAGAAGGCGACTTTCGTTGAGGGAGTGCTCCTGATCGACTCGACCTGGATCCCTTCCACCGACTCGATCGCTCCAAGGTCTATCGAGAAGGAGTAAGTCTTCTGCGCGCGAAAGGTGAGCGACACCCGCACATCGAGGATGTTGTCTGTTCTGAGATCCGCCTCAAGGCTCGCCCGCGCCGCGTCATCCTGGCAGTCGCCGGGCGCGTAGGACGAGAGGAGTACAGCGACGGCAAGAATAACCTGCAATGACAGGCGCATGCCACTTCCCCTTGAATTCGCCGGGAGCCGTCTCCTCCGACAGCGGAAGCTCGGCGGGACCGGATGTCCCCCGCAGGAACAGGCCGTGCAACGGCCGCTACTGGAAATGGCTGACGGCAAGGGCCACGCCGGCGACTATCGCCATTATCATCAAGATGAAGAGCACGATCTTGATCCAGCTATAGGGCCGCTCGCCCTGTACCTCGCCCGTCCTGCCGTTGACGAGGAAACGGTACACCTTGTTGTTGTACCTGTACGAGCTGATCCAGATCGGCAGAAGGATGTGCTTGAAAGTGATGTCGCTGTAGCGCGTATTGAGGCTGAGGATGCGCTGTTCGTCTCCGCCGATCGCCCTTCTGACGGACTGGCGGATGTGATTATCCATGATGCCGCGCGCTATCTCGAACCCCTGCTTCAAATCGATCTGATAGCTCTCGGTTCTGAATCCGCTCAGGTACTTCTCGTCGAACGGCACGAGACTGCCAAGGTCCCACGGCTCCAGCCGATCTGCGTAGACGCGCGGGAGCGATTGGCTGGCAAGGACGAGCACGTCGTCGAACGTGTTCGAGACATGGCCGGCAACGAAAGTCCACCTTATTTTGCGAACCTGTCTCGTCTTCCGAACTGTCTTGCCGCCTTCCGTAGTAGTGTACGATTCGGTAACGTAATAATAGTCTCCGCGCTGGCCGGTGTACGAACTGCTGGTGTTGGCGTCGTACGTCCAGTACGGGATGTAGAGCCCAGCCAGCTTGTCGCTGGCCTCCGCGTACTGTTTGAGCTTCGACGGCGCGAACCAGAGCTTCTTCACCCAGTTCTGGAACGCAACCAGGCCGGCCTTCTGGTCGATACGGAACGGCAGGAGCGATTTCGGCTTGAAGACGGTGCTGGTGCTGCCGTCCTTCAGTACCAGCGCAACACCGCAGAACGGGCACAGGTCCGACGTGACATTGGGCTTCATGGTCGAGGAAGCGCCGCAGCTCGTGCATTTCACGGTGGCGATCTGGAGCTTCTCTTCCTTGCCCAACTGCTCGCTGACCACCTTGTTGAAATCCAGTTCTTCGACGGCCCCTTCCGGCTTCGGGATCTCGACCATTGCGCCGCAGTAATCGCACTTCAGCGAAGCGGTGCCGGGTTTGAACTTCAACGTCGCCCCGCACCCCGTACAGGCGAGTTCCTGTTCGGTCGCTTCGTGTTTGTCAAAATCGCCCATGTGATCCATCCAAATTCCAGCCGTTCAGTCCACATCTGCAGCACCGGACTGCCCGGCGCAGCAGAGCCACGTCCAACGCAGCCACAGAGACACTGAGTCACAGAGAACAGCGCGGCCAGCAACATGAGAACTCCGGGGACTTCTCTGTGTCTCTGTGCCTCTGTGGCAAGAAGACCCGCAGAAAAAGGGCACGGTTGTGCAGATTGACGGTCGGCGCTTTCGCGGCTACTTCGGCAATGGCGGCGGCAGCGGAGGCGCAAACAACTTTGCCAGCTCGGGCACCTGGCCTGCGGGCGTCCATTGCGCCATTCCCTGTTTCCAGCAGAGGGTATCGCGGGTCACAGAGCCCTGCTGTGCGAGCTGACCCAGCGCCTGTTCGGTATGCGGGCCGGTCTGCTGACCACCGACGGCAGCGAAGAACTGCGCGCCGCCGGGCAGCGGCGGCGGACCCGGCTGTTGTGCGGAAGGCGACACCTGCTGGCCGAGCTGGTTCGCCATTGCGAAGCCCATCCCCATCCCGATCCCGGCGCCGGCGGCGCCGCCCGGGTTCTTTGCGGCCTGCTCCATCGACATCGCCGCCTGGTATTGCGTGAAGGCGCCGAGGTTGCCGACGACGCCCATGCTCGTGCGCTTGTCCATCGCCTCCTCGACGGCGGGAGGAAGCGAGACGTTCTCGATCAGCAGCTTCGTGACCTCGATCCCGTAATCCTTGAACTCGGCTGAGACTTTGTCGGCGATCCCCTTGGAGAGCTCGTCGTACTTGGCCGCCAGGTCGAGCACCGCGATCTTGCTCTCGGCGAGGAAGTCCGTGAATCGAGTGATTATGATATTCCTCAATTGCTCGGAGATCTCATCGGTCGTGAAATGCTTGTCGGTGCCCGCGATTTCCCGGATCAGCTTCGCCGGGTCAACAACCTTGAAGGTGTAGTTACCGAAGGCCCTGATCCGGACGGCGCCGAACTCCGCGTCGCGCATCATCACCGGGTTCTTCGTGCCCCACTTCTGGTCCGTGAAGTTCTTCGTGTTCACGAAGTAGACTTCGGCCTTGAAGGGGCTGTTGAACCCGTATTTCCAGCCCATGAGCGTCGCCAGGATAGGCAGGTTCTTCGTCTCAAGCGTGTACGTGCCGGGCGTAAAGACGTCCGCCACGCGGCCCTCGTTGACGAAGACGGCGGCCTGCGATTCTCGACAGACCAGCTTCGCGCCGTTCTTGATCTCGTTGCCGTACCTCTCAAACCGGAAGATCATCGTGTCGCGCGACGGGTCGAGCCATTCGATGATGTCAATGAATTCGCCACGCAGTTTGTCCAGAATTCCCATGTCCGGTCTCCTAAACCGATCAACTTACCGTCCCGGAAAGACGCCTCACAGGGCCACAGTCGAAATGGCCACAGAGCCACCGAGGCACAGAGATAAGAGCGCCCGACAAGAGGCGTCTACAACGCGGATTATAGATGAACCCGGCCTCGAAATCAAGAAAAGGCCGCGACCGCGATTCGCGCCCGGCACGAGGGCGCCTCGCTATCCCGCGTTATCTGCGAACGCGGCGACATGCTGCTCGAGTTCGTAGTGACGCCGTAAGGCGTTGTTC
>JAVHLO010000273.1:3804-5243 GCA_031082105.1 Planctomycetota bacterium | reverse complement strand
TCCCTCTTCACGAGCAGAGCTCGACCTATTGTCCGAAGTGCGGCAAGCGACTCGTGAGGCGCATCCAGGTGGTCGTGGCTGAAGACCACGTGGTCAACGGCAAGTGCAAATTCTGCGGTGAGAGCATCCCGGGCGTGTGGCGGAAACAGTGACCCAGGATCCTGTGGACTCAGGATACCAGGCTCTCGGGGTTGAAGGGTCGCCTCGCTGCCCGGCATTGTTCACGAATCAAGGAAAAGCATCGACTAGCTGTCATTCCGAACTCGGTTCGGAATCTCCTTTGCCACGTGTCTACCCCTTTGCCGAGGGCGAGGCCCCCGACCGCGGTCGTGGGCATGACAGCGAATCGAGCTTCATGAACAAACCCGGTTAGGGATACGGAATGGACTCATCCACAAGAGCGATCAGGTGGCGAACGCCGTCCGCGACCTTCCTCATGGGTTTTGGCGGGCTGCTCGCGCAGATGGTCCTTCTGCGCGAGATACTGATCGTCTTCAACGGGAACGAGCTCTGCATCGGGCTCGCGCTGGGCAACTGGCTGCTCCTGGAGGCGGTGGGTGCGTACATCGGCGGCCGGCTTGCGGACCGCGCGCGCGACGCGACCGTTCTGCTGGTCGTTCTTCAGCTCATCTTCGCGACGGCCTTTGTCCTTGCAATACCCGCCGTACGCATCGCCCGCACCATGCTCCTGCCGATCCACGGGCAGGGGGCGGGGGTCGAGCTGATGGTCGGCTATTCGCTGGCCATACTTGCGGCGGTGAGCATCCCGCACGGCGCCCTCTTCCCGGTCTGTTGCAGGTCCGGGCGCGGGCAGGTCGCGGCGGGTCGGGTTGAAGACGCGGGCGAGTGCGGTGCGCTGAGCGGCAAGATCTACGCGATCGAAACGGTCGGGATGATCGCCGCCGGACTGAGCTTCTACTACTGGACCGTCAAGAACCTGAATTCGCAGCAGATCGCGTTCGCCATCGCCGCGCTCAACGCAGTACTGTCGGCCTTCATCGCGCTGGCCGGCGCGCGGCGCGGCAAGAAGGCGCTGCTGTTCTTCTCGTTGCTGGTGACGGTCGGCGCAATCGACGGCCTCGCAGGCGGGCTGCTCGGCGGACTGCACGACCGGGCCCTCGCGACACAATGGCCCGGGCAGCGGGTCCTTCGCTATGAGAACTCCGTCTACGGCAACCTTGCCGTCACGGAGAAGGACGGTCAATACACGGTCTACTCCGACGGGATCCCCACCGTCACTCTGCCGGTGCCGGACGTCATTGCCGTCGGCGAATTTGCGCATTTCACGCTGCTGGTCCATCCGGCCCCCAGGGACGTCCTGATCATCTCCGGCGGGGTCGGCGGACTCATCGCGGAGACGCTAAAACACCCCGACACGCTGGTCACGTACACGGAACTCGATCCGCTCGTGATGGACCTTGTCAGGGGGCTGCGGTTGC
>JAVHLO010000273.1:0-3794 GCA_031082105.1 Planctomycetota bacterium | reverse complement strand
GGTGAAGGCGGAGATCGACGTTCCTCGCGTCGATATCCAGTGCGTCGACGGCAGGGCATACGTAATGGCTGGCGGGCGGCAGTTTGACGTGGTGCTGCTCGGGTCGGCTGCGTGCCCGCATAGTCTGCAGGTGAACCGCTTCTTCACGGCCGAATTCTTCGCGAGGGCTAAGCGGTGCCTGCGCGCGGGCGGGATCGTTGCGCTTCGCCTGCCGGGTTCGCTGGCGTACCTGTCCGATGAACAGAAGCGGCTGAATGTCTGCGTCCTCGGCACGCTTGCCTCGGCCTTCAGATGGGTGCGCGTGCTTCCCGGCGACCCGTATAACATCGTGATGGCGTCCGATTCCGCGGACTTCTCGGCGGTCGGCCTCGAGACGCTCGTTCAGAGGGCTTCCGACCGGCATCTCGAGAACTGTGCGGTCGTGTTTCCTGCCTACATGGAGTACCGGCTGGACGGGCAGTGGCTACGTTGGTTCGAGGCCCGGACGGCCCGCGTGCATGCCGAGGTGAACCGGGATTTTCAGCCGTTCGGGATGCTCTATGGACTGGATTGCTGGCTGTCGATCTTTTCGCCGTCGCTGCGCGGTCTTTTCCAATCGCTCAGGCTGACGCGACTCTGGCATGTCGGGGCGGTGGTGGTCGCCATCACGGCTCTGGTGGTCCTGCTTTGCCTGGTCATGAAGAGAGGCCGCAGGGCGGGGTTGGCGGCGGGCTGCGCGCTCGGCGCGACGGGGTTGAGCAGCATGGTCTTCGCTTTGCTGCTCAGCTTCGCTTTTCAATCGCTGCACGGATACCTGTTTCACCAGTTGACCCTGTTGGTGACGTTGCGCACCGTGGGCGCGGGCGCGGGCGCGGTGGTGACCGTCTGGCTGCTGCGCCGCCTCGATGCGACATCGGACCGCGGTGCGCGGTCACTGTGGCGGTGGTTGGTTCTCTTCGAGGTCGTGGTGATGCTCCTGGCGGGCATCATGTGGGGCGTGTTGAGCTGGCTGCAGGACGCGAGCCGCCCCGGGATACTCTCGTCAGGCGTCTTTCTGTGTCTCGCGGCGCTGACCGGCTGCGCCGCGGGCTGCATCTTCCCGCTGGGGAACGCGTTCGTCATGCGATCCGCCGCAGGATTCCACAAGTCGGTCGGGTTCCTGTACGCGGCGGACCTGTGGGGCGGATGGATTGGCGGACTGGTCGGCGCCATGACCCTGCTGCCGGTATTGGGTATCGGCGGCGCGTGCATGGCCGTTGTCATCTTGAAACTCGGAAGCGTCGTAGTGTTGTTGTTTGCGCGGAAGGAGGCGTGAGCACCCATGAATCGAAGTCTTGTTTCGTTGCTGTCTTGCGCGGTCGTTGTCCTGGCCGCGCAGAGATTCGTGCGTGCGGACGAAGAGGGAAGGGATGATGGTCGCGCACCCGATCCGCGGTTGTTCAACCTGACACTCGAGATGACCGACGCCGAACAGCATGCCGTCAGGGTGCGGGGCGAGTCGGACCTTGCTGACGGTGCGATCGTGACCGTGCACATCGAGGCTGACGGCTTCATGGTCCCGAATTGCATGCACATGAAGGTCGGCAGCGGCAAATTCGAGGACGTCTTCTTTCCCGGGCAGCCGTTCAGGCCGGGCTGCTACGTGTTTCACGCCGTGTTCGACTCCATGTTGCAGCCAATGGAGATCAAGGAGCGCTATGCGGGCTGCAATCCTCCGACCACCAGGGCGCTCTTGCAGGTCGGCGACTATGCCGCGATCAGGTTGGTTCGCGACAAGGCGAAAGAGCTTGCGGCTGCCAGAACTGCCGAGGTGACGGCCTGGCTGGGAGAGTATCGCGCGACTTTTCAGCGCATAGTGAAGACCCTGCCGAACGAAAGCGCGGTGACGCAATGGCTGGAGAGCGTTGCGGAGCGTGACAAGGCCGGCCTGGCTCGCACGGTCGAGACGAACAGGGAGAGAATGGTCAACTTCACGGCATCGTTGCCGTTGTCGGGCAAGGCCGTGACAAAGGCGTACTCGATGCTCCTCGGGGCGAGCAGCAAGTACAAGCGTGCGCTGAGGATCGCGAGCGGCCTCGAATCGGCGGGCGAGCTCACCCCGGAGATCCTTGTGGAGACGGGCGAATTGGACGTCGTCGGCTCACTTGCGCTGATCGAGCAGTTCCACCTGACGGAAGACAAGGCGTTCGGACAGAACATGCTTGCCTGCAGCGCGGCGGGCTATCGCGCGTTCCTCGCCGGGGTGTCGACGGAGCAGCGCCGGCTTGCGCAGTTGACGTCGCCGGATGAGAGGGTCAAGGGCTGGAAGGAGTGGCGGGCACGGGGCGAAGAAAGACTCGCGGACCTCTGTGCAGGACTCGAGGCCCCGGAGGTCAAGGGCTGGCTTGGCGAGGCGACGCCTGCAATTCGAGAGGAGGCGGGGACGCTCCACTCGCGGGTTTCCGCGCTCCTCGAATCGGTGGAGAAACGAATGGGTGAGGCGGGTATCCCGGCGGAGGTCCGTTCTGACGAGACACTGTCGGGGCTGGACAAGATCCTCAGCGCCGTGGACGCGGAAAGCGGGCCGCCGGCGCTCGATGATCCTCGCTAGCCCGCATTATTCACGGAGGTTTGTAGCAAGGCACGCAGGCCGCAGCCGGAGTGCCGTCGTTTCTCGGAAGAAGACGCCACTCCGGCTGCGGCCTGCGTGGCTTACTACAAACTCGACAGACTGGCACTCCCTTTCCCGCCGGACGCTCGAAGTCAGGGCGAAGAAGAAGACCCCCGCTCCACGCCACCCCCTCCGAGTCCCATGTCACGCGCCCCATTCGAAGAGCACGTCGATCGGGAAGAGCTGGCGGACCTTGGGGAAGAGCCGGCGGGCCTTGTCGGTGTAGATCGACGGGCATACGATGAACTCAGGCGGCCGGCTTCGGAGATGGACGTGCGCGAAGAGCCGCCATTCCCTCTCGTGGGTGAAGTCGCGCATCGCGCCGCCCGCGCCGGCCGGCACGTACGTGTTCGCAAGATCGTGAAGCCGCCGCTTCGCCGAAGCGGACGCCTCGCCCTTTGCCAGGTCTTTGGTTACCGCGTACTCGGTCGATCCCAGATACGCGCAAGGCCTCGCGCCGGCCGCGAACAGGTCCTTCTTCCGGAACCCGAACCCGAACCGGCCGTACCGCTCGCACAGCGCGATCAGTCCCGGCAGCGTGCATTCCGACAACGAAACGCAGGGGTCGGAGGTCGGCTTGCCTTCAAGCACGTGCGCGCGGAGGACTCCCGACTTGGCGATCGCCTCGACTACCTTCCACGACGCCTTGTCGGCGGCCTCGAGGAGCTCCTTGATCTCCTTCGGCGTCTTGCCGGCCGGAACGGCCTCGCGTACCGACTTCATCGCGTCCGCCGAAGTGAAATGGACCAGGAACGGGCTCCAGTCGCGCTGCGTGGACTGCATCCCGTGTACACCGCCCTCCGCATAGGCGACGATTCCGTGTATGAGTGACATTGTTCAGATCCACAGGGCCGAAAATACGTAAGCGAATCCGTTTGCATCTGTCGCCATCCTAGCAGAAACGATCCTGCCTGTCAAGGTCGCGCGCCCAGCTCGTGTGCAGGCATGGCTGTGGACGATTCCGTTGCCCCCCTCAAACCTGAATGTTCGTAGTAGCGACTTCAGTCGCTCGTCCGACTGGCGACTGTCCCGCCAGAGGTGGGGTTCGCTGATGCGGAAAGCCGCCGCTACGAACGGTCCTCTGATCACCTGATTTTCTGGTCTCCCGATTTCCTGCCCGCTACTCCTTGACAACCGCACGCCAAACGTGTAATATACGAAGCCG
>JAVHLO010000272.1 GCA_031082105.1 Planctomycetota bacterium | reverse complement strand
AAGGGCACCGAAATACATTTCAACGTGAACGACAAGCATGTGATCCTCGTGGATGACGTGCTCTTCACGGGACGGACGATCCGCGCGGCGCTCGACGAACTCGTCGACTTCGGCAGGCCGGCAAGCATCCAGCTCGTGGCCCTGGTCGACAGGGGACATCGTGAGCTGCCGATCCAGCCCGACTACGTCGGCAAGCGGATCCAGACCGCCCGCCAGGAGGCTGTCCGCGTGAGGTTGCGCGAGAGTGATGATCAACCGGACACGGTCATGTTGGTTCGACCTTAGGAGCGAATCATGCGTCCCGAAATCCCAATCGAACCGAAGCCCGGCTGGAACCGCAGGCACCTGCTCGGACTGGAAGAGCTTTCCGCCGACGAGATCACCCTCATACTGGACACGGCCCGGTCCTTCAAGGAGGTGTCGACGCGCGACATAAAGAAGGTGCCGGCCCTCCGCGGCAAGGTCATCGTGAACATGTTCGTCGAGCCGAGCACGAGGACAAAGACCTCTTTCTCGCTGGCCGCCAAGCGGTTGAGCGCGGATACCGTCGATTTTTCGCCCTCTACGAGCAGCCTGTCGAAAGGCGAGACCCTCAAGGACACCGCCCGCAACATCGAAGCGATGGGCGTGGACATCGTGATAGTGCGCCACTGGGCCCCCGGAGTGCCGCTGATGCTGTCCAACGTGTTGAAGGCATCGATCATAAACGCGGGCGACGGCGCCCACGAACACCCCACGCAGGGACTCCTCGACATCTTCACCATCCGCGAGCTCAAGGGGCGGATACGCGGACTCAAGGTCGTGATCCTGGGCGACATCACGCACAGCAGGGTCGCGAGATCGAATATCTGGGGACTGACAAAGCTCGGTGCGCACGTCACGGTCTGCGGCCCGGCTACGCTCGTGCCCCCGTTCATCGAGGACCTCGGCGTGAAGGTCTCACACAACGTGGATGAGGCGATCGCGGACGCCGATGTGATCAACCTGCTCAGGATCCAGATGGAGAGGCAGAAAGCCAACCTCTTCCCCTCGGTGCGGGAGTACTCAAGGATCTTCGGAATCGACGGCGAACGCATGAAGAGAACCCGCAAAGATGTGCTCATCATGCACCCCGGCCCCATCAATCGCGGCGTCGAGATCGCGCCGGACGTCGCCGACGGCGAACAGTCCGTCATCCTCAAGCAGGTCACCAACGGGCTCGCCGTCAGGATGGCCGTCCTGTTCCTCGTCGCGGGAGTGAAGGAGCTCGAGGGTGAAGAGAGAGCGTAGCCGTTCGCGTGGTGAGTGGCGAGCAGCGGGTGGCGAGGGACGGAAGAGATCCCCCGCTCTCTGTACCACAATCATGCAAGATCGTGCTTTCTAAGCGGACTTTTTCAGGCGCTTCGGTTGCGGCTGCGCTGCGTTCTTCTCGCTGCCCGCTATTCGCTACTCACTGCTCGCTACTACTCCATAAGGAATCGCAAGATGTCATCCTACCTCATCATGGGCGGACGCGTCATAGACCCGGCATCGGGTTTTGACGCCGTCACCAATGTCCTGATCGAAGACGGCAAGGTCAAGACGCTTGGCAGCGCTTCACCGAGGGGCTACCAGGTGATCGACGCGCGCGGCAAGGTTGTCGCGCCGGGGCTTATCGACATGCACACGCATCTTCGCGAACCGGGCAAGGAGGACGAGGAGACGATCGCCAGCGGCGCGGCGGCCGCGGTTGCCGGCGGCTTCGCCAGCGTCGCAAGCATGCCGAACACCGATCCGCCGATCGACAACGAAGCCATGGTCGAGTTCATCTACCTGCAGGCGAAACGGTGCGGGAAGGCGAACGTCTTCGCAATCGCCGCCGCAACCAAGGGCAGAAAGGGCGAGGAACTCTCGGAGATCGGCCAGCTCGTGCGCGGCGGGGCCGTGGCGTTCTCCGACGATGGAAACTCGATAGCGAACGCCGACGTGATGAGGCGCGTGCTCCAGTACGCAGGAATGTTCGACAAGGCCGTCATCTCGCACTGTGAGGACCGCAACCTCTCGCGCGACGGCGTGATGAACGAGGGCTACATGTCTACGGTGCTTGGGCTTCCCGGCATGCCCGCAATCGCGGAAGAAACCATGGTGCACAGGGATATCATGCTCGCGGCGGCTACGGGTTCCAAGGTGCATATCGCCCACGTGAGCACGGCCGTCTCGGTCGAACTCGTCAGGCGCGCCAAGGAGAAGGGCATCCGCGTGACCACCGAGGCCACGCCGCACCACCTCGTGCTCGACGAGACCGCACTCAGGACGTTCGACCCGAATTTCAAGATGAGTCCGCCGCTCAGAACAAAGAAGGACGTCGAGGCGCTGAGGCGCGGGCTGACGGACGGGACGATCGACGCCATTGCCTCCGACCACGCGCCCCATTCGTCGGAAGAGAAGGACGTCGAATTCTCCGCCGCGCCGTTCGGGGTAATTGGACTCGAGACAACGCTGCCGATCGTCTTGACGGAACTCGTGGGAAAGAACGTGCTGTCCTTGAACGAGGCCGTCGCGAGACTGACGCTGAACCCGGCGCGCATACTCGGCATCCCGCGCGGAACGCTCTCCGCCGGGGCCGTGGCCGACGTCACCGTGATTGACCTCGACAAGGAGATCGAGATCGACCCGTCCAGGTTCATCTCAAAGAGCCGAAACTGCCCCTTTGCGGGCAGGAAGCTCCGCGGCTGCGCCACCGTCGTGCTCGTCGGAGGACGCATCGTCTCCGGCGGCAACGGCTAGCCGTGCTCTATCGCCGAAACGTCAAATGTGATTTGACATTTTTGACGAATTCCGCTGCCGCTTTGGAACCGCCGAAGACGCTGAAGCAGCTGGATATTCACCACTGAGACACAGAGAGCACAGAGATTGAACCAAATAGGATAGCAGAATCTGAAACTGGGTGGTTGGAAATTGGATTCGCTCGTCAACTTCAACGTACCTGTTCTCAAGGACGGAATTCGAAGAGGAATCCTATGACTTCTCTCCGTGTCCTCTGTGTCTCTGTGGCTATTTCGCGCCTACGTCTCGGGGTTGGCGGGGACTGCGCTGTAATCGTGAGTCCTCGAGATCGGATCTGAGATTCCAGATCTTGTCAAGCCTGGCATTCGTCATGTGCCATTGGTCATTTCTCATTTGACATTGGGCTACGAGAATCGGTCCGGCTCGGCCACCAATGGGAAATGATAAATGTCCAATGGTGAATGATCAATGAACCTCTCATGCTCATCATCGACGGCTACAATCTGCTGTATGCGCAGAAGGACCTGCCCGGGACGCTGAGCCGACCTGGGATCGAGGCTGCGCGCGGCCGGCTTGTCGGCCGGCTCGATCATTTTTTTGCCCGGGGCAGGAGACACGCCGCAAAGGCGAGGCACGGCAGACCGCCCGGCGCGATCGTGGTATTCGACGGAACGCGCGGCGCGCGCCATGCGGGCGGCGAAAGGACGCACCTCACATCGGGGCATGTCGAGATCGTCTTCGCCGGCGGCGGAGTCTCGGCCGATTCCATGATCCTTGAACTCGTCGCGCGAAAGAGCAGGGGGCTTGCCATGACGGTCGTCACGTCTGATGCCGAACTCGCGCGCGCGGTCCGCAAGTCCGGTGCGGAAGTCGTTTCGTCCGACAGGTTCCTCGAACGCGTGGACGGTTCGCTTGCGCGGCGCGCGCGCGGGAGTGACGACGATACGCCGCACTGCAAACTGCACGGAATCCCGCCCGGCGAGGCAGAGTGGTGGGAGAAGTTCTTCGCGGAGCAGGATCGTCCGCCTGCGCGCGAATAGGGGCCGCAGAGGCATGGCCGGCACTGTTCACGAATCAAGGGAGAGTACCGACAGCATGTCATTCCCGCGAAAGCGGGAATCCAGAGAACAGTGCGACGGCAAGAGGGCAAGACCGGATTCCCACAGTCTCGGTCGCGTCCGGCGGACAAACGTCAGTTCGTCAGAGGTCGTATCAGAGTGAGAAGAGACGGGAGACAGAGAAAAATCTCTGCGGTTCGCCTTGTCGGGCCGAACCGCCGGGACCGTGTCCGATATTGTCCGTCTTTCTCCGTGCCTTTGTGTCTCTGTGGCAATCTCGGGGTGGACGAAAAAGAACGCTGAACGGGGGATTAAGGAGCGGAATCGCGGTTGTCGAGGAGAAGAAGACCATGCAGAATCGTTTTGGCTTGCTGCGCGTATCGCTGGCGGTCGCTGTCTGTGCGGCGGTCGTCGCATTTGTCTCCGCGCCGGCGCAGGCGCAGGCGAAGAAGGACAAGAAGGAAGAGCCCGTCCGTACTCAACTCGATAACGGGCTCAAGGTGATCGTCATCCCGACCAAGCGCCATTCGGTCGTCGTGACGGCCATGATCTACAGGATCGGCACCGGCGACGACATGCCGGGCAAGGCCGGGCTGGCCCACCTCATCTCGCGCGTGGTCCCGTATGCGGCCTCGCAGGACTACAAGGAGGGGACCGGGCTTGCCGCGCTCCAGAAGGTCGGCTTCCAGAAGAATGCGGAGAAGGACGTCGGCTCGCGGGTCTTTCGCGACGCGACCTGCTACTACTCGATTCTGAACTCCGACAAGGTCGAGCTCGCGCTGAAGATCGAGGCCGAACGCGTAACCGGCCTCATGTTCGCCCCGGAACTTGTGAAGCGCGAGGCGCTCAAGGCGACGGAGATCGTCCATGCGCAGATGCAGGAGCCCGAGGGCGCAATGCTCGCGCGCGTACTCGGCCTCGTGTTCACCGTGCACCCTTACAGGTTCCCCGTGCTGGGGTTCGAGCGTGACATCACGACGATCGGCGTCGACCAGGCGCGCGCGCACTACGACACGTTCTACATGTCGAACAGCGCCACGCTCGTGGTCATCGGCAAGGTCGATCCGGAATCGGTTGTCGGCCTCGTGAACAAGTATTATGGGTCGTTCCCCGCGGGCGCGCTGGTCGAGACGGTCCGCAAGGAGGAGCCTCCACAGACAGGCGGCAGGTCGACCGTGCTCAGGTTCGACGTGCCGGCGGAGCGGATCATGCTCGGCTACGCGGGCGCGGCCCTGGCCTCGAAGATGCAGGCGGCGCTGCTCGTCGTCACAGACTACCTCAACGATGAGCTCAAGAAGCGGCTCGTCGACGGTGGAAAGGCTACGGAGGTGAGCGTCTCCTACGATTGGCTGAACACGGATCCGGGCCCGCTGGTCATCAAGGCGGTGATGCCGGAGGGCAAGGAGCACGTGGAAGCGCTGGAGTTGATCCACGCGACGATCGGCGAGATCGGCGACAAGGGGCTCGACGAAAAGCT
>JAVHLO010000271.1:3145-5292 GCA_031082105.1 Planctomycetota bacterium | reverse complement strand
CCTGTTTTCGTAGGGGGACCCGATGAGAGAGTTCAAGGGTGACTGGCGCGACATGTTCAATTCGTTCGCCGTGGCGCTGGACCTTCGGAAGATGTTCCTCGGGCTTGTGGGTCTGGTGTTCACCCTGGTTGCCGTGGGAATACCCACCGTGTGGCTGGGGACTGTGGCGGAGCGTGAGTGCGCGGTGCGCGACTTGGATGAGCAGCTTGCCAAGAAAGCGCTAGAGCTGAACAGGCCCGTCGCCGACATTCGAAAGAAGCCCGTCCCGCCCTTGGACCTCGCCTACACGAAGTTCGTTACGGAGGCGCAGTGGCTGAATCTCGATTGCCAACAGTATCATGACTACCTGCTGAAAGACAGGCGGCTGAACAAGCGCGATTTCGTGTGGTTGTTCGGCCATGCGGTGTACCATATCAATAGACTTGGACACGGTTGGTTCATGCTCTACTTGCTGGGTGTGACCATAATGCTGTCGCTTATCTGGTCGGTATTCGGCGGCGCGATCACGCGGATTGCGGCCATCGAGGTGGCGTGCGACGAGCGCATCGAGACGCAGAAAGCCTTGCACTTCGCGCGGCAGAAATTCGGCGCCTTCTTCTGGTCGTTCATCGCGTGCGTGATTGGTTTCGTCTTCTTCTTGTTGTGCGTCAGCGTTGTCAGCCTCGTTGGCAGGATACCTGCGGCCGGTCCCTGGCTCAACATCGTCCTGATGATCTTCCTTCCGCTCGCGCTCCTTTCGGGTTTCCTCATGGTACTGATCGCGATCGGCAGCATCTTTGGCCTGCCGTTGTTCTACCCCTCGATCAGCGCGGAAGGTACGGACAGCTTTGACGCGATCAGCCGCGGGTACAGCTACGTGTTTTCGAAACCGTGGCACTACATCTGGTACCAGTTGGTCGGCAAGTTCTACGGCATGATCTCGATCGGGTTCGTTTTCCTGTTCGGCCGGGCGATGATCAACCTGACGCTGCATGCGGGTCAGTTGGGCATGGGGAACCAGTTCTTCTTTGACGCGATCTTGAAGGGACGCGCCTTCTATCCGCCCGACATCGGGATCGCGGACAAGATCGCGGCGACCATCTTCTACGCCTGGATATTCTTCACGGCGGCGTTCATATTCGCCTACGCCGTTTCGTACTGCTTCTCCATGGCGACGATCATGTACTTCCTTCTCCGCAAGAAGGTTGACGGCATAGAAATGACCGAGGTGTTCGAAGAGAAGGAGGAAGGTGACGAGCTGGCGCCGGCGGGCGGGCCCGGAACGGACGACAAGCCGTGTCAACCGTGCGCGGGCAAGACCGAAGGTGGGGCTGCCCCGGGTGGCGTAGACACCAAAGGTGAACAGAAACCGAATCAGCCGCCGTGTTGCGGCGCAAAGTAGTACACGGGGCATCTAAAAGAAGACGTTTTCGCGGGGCGTACCGCCCGCCGGCAGGCGGGTGGTACGCCCTGTTTCGTATCTCCTCGACCAGGGAGATTCTGAAACAAGTCCAGAACGACAGGGCGGTCCGTCTTCTGCGGAGGCAACAGTCCGGATGTGTCCCATGTCGGCGCCTCGCATCCCTCGGACGTGCATATCTTGCTGAGGTCACGAGCCAATCACCATGTTGCGCGCAAGAGAGAGTGTGTACAGGCTGGTGCTTGCAGTGGCGGACGCCGCCGCGTTCGTCGGCGCGTACCTGCTTGCCTATGAGGCGAGACAGAACCTGTTCGCCGCGCACTTCTCAAAGGGCATGGAACCTTTTGCCGCGTACGGGGTCGTGCTTCCTTACCTGGTCGTCACCTGGATAGTGTTCCTTGCCCTGGCCGGCGTCTACGAGGTGCGCCTGCGGGGCTTGAACGAGTTTGTCGCCATTCTGAAGGGCACCTTCTTCGGATGCGTCGCGCTGCTGGCCGCGGCAGGCCTGTACCACGAATTCGTGGTCTCGCGCGGCTTCGTGTTCTTCCTGTTCCCGCTCCTCGTCGTCATTACACCGCTGTCGCGCGCTGCTTTCAGGAAGGTTAGACGGGTCGTCTTCAGGCAGACCGATAGTATCATCCGGCTCGCCTTCGTAGGCAGGAACGAGCTCTCCTCAAGACTCGCCGCGGAAGTGAAGGCGCTCGATGTCGGCTATCGTGTCGTCGGCTGCATGACAGACGAACGGGCG
>JAVHLO010000271.1:0-3135 GCA_031082105.1 Planctomycetota bacterium | reverse complement strand
GGGCGGAGGCCGAGATAGGAGCGGACCGAGACGCCGACGCGAACCGCGCGCCGGCCGACAGGGTCGCGACCGGCGACGGTCCGAGCCCGGCCGGACAGATGGAGGTCTCGGGAGAGATCCCGCCCTGTTCATGCGCGAAGGCCTGTGAATCCCCCGTGCCGGCAGGCGGCTCGGTCGACGTGAAGGCGTCCGCCCCATCCGACAAGGCCGCACCGGCCGCATCGGAACTGCCGGCCTTGAGGCTGCTCGGCGACGTGTCGGGACTGAAGGAGATCGTCTCCTCCCGCGAGCTTGACGAGGTCTGGATCGTGATGCCGAACGCGCCCCGCCAGCGGCTCGCCGCCATCGTGGATCAGTGCCTCCAGCTCAGAATCTCGTGGCGGATGGTCCCTGATGTGTACGAGATGATGTTCGACTGGGTCAAGCTGGACAGCATCGGCGGGGTCCCGCTGCTCGGCGTGCGCGTGTCGAACATCGTCGGCCTGAACGCACTGGTCAAGCGGGTCTTCGACGCCGTATTCGGACTCGTCTTTCTCGCAATCGCGGCGGTGCCGATGCTGGTGATTTCACTGCTCATCAAGCTGACCTCGCCGGGACCGGTTCTGTTCATGCAAAAGAGAATAGGCCTCAAGGGCGCGAGGTTCGCCTTCCTCAAGTTCAGATCGATGGTAACGGGCACGAAGACCGCTTCGCACAAGGCCTTCACAAAGGCGTGGATTGCAGGAGAGCATGAAGGGGCTTCACAAGAGGCCGACGGCCTCACAGTCTACAAGATGACCGACGACAGCCGGGTCACCTGGATCGGCAGGTTCATCCGCAAGTTCAGCCTGGACGAGCTCCCGCAGCTCATCAATGTTGTGCGCGGCGACATGAGTCTCGTCGGTCCCAGGCCATGTCTGCCCTACGAACTCGCCGAGTACAAGGAGTGGCACAAGCTGCGCCTCGAGGCCAGACCGGGGATCACCGGACTCTGGCAGATCAGCGGAAGAAACCTGCTGTCATTTGACGAAATGGTCAAGCTCGACATCTACTACGTGGAAAACTGGTCTCTCATGATGGATATCAAGATCATCATGCGCACTTTTATCGTCGTGCTCTTTGGAAAGGCGTATTGACATGATCGGCTGTGCTCTCATAGGCTACGGGTACTGGGGACCGAACATCGCTCGCGTTCTGCATGAAAGCCCTCGAACGAAGCTCAGGTGGTGTTGCGACCTGGAACAGGGCAAGCTGGGCAAGTTTGCGAGGCGTTACCCCGGGGCCAATACTACAACCCGCGTCGCCGATGTCCTCGACGATGCCGAGACCGAATTGGTCTGTGTCGTCACGCCAATCTCGACACACTTCGATCTGGCGGCCCGCGCCCTCGAGCGCGGCAAGCATGTGTTCGTTGAGAAGCCGCTCGCCGCATCGACCGATGAGGCGCAGAAGCTCGTGAAGCTCGCCGCGAAACACAAACGCATTCTCATGGTCGGGCACGTATTCGAATACAGCCCGCCCGTGAGGAAGATCAAGGAAATACTCGACCGAAACGAGCTCGGGAAGATCCACTACATTTCCTGCACCCGTGTCAACCTCGGTATTCATCAGAAGGACGTAAGCGTGATCTGGGACCTGGCGCCGCATGACGTCTCCATCCTCCTGTATCTTCTTGGAGAAGAGCCGCGACGCGTGAGCGCCATGGGCCGGGCTTGCATCCAGAAGAGGATACCGGATGTGGCCTTCATGAACCTCGAGTTCCCCAGCGGCGTCATCGCCCACGTCGAAATAAGCTGGCTTTCGCCGAGCAAGATAAGAAATACCATCGTCGTCGGGAGCAAGAAGATGCTCATTTATGACGACACTCAGATCTCCGAGAAGGTGAAGATATTCGACCATGGAGTGAACTACCACGACCCGGAGACGTTCGGCGAGTTCCATCTCAGCTACAGGACCGGCGACATCGTCTCGCCGAAGGTCGATACGTACGAGCCGCTGTCGGCCGAGATCGAGCACCTGCTCGACTGTGTGGAGAAGGGGACGAAGCCCGTTTCCGACGGTCTGTCGGGACTGCGTGCCGTGCGGGTCCTCGAGTCCGCCGACCGCTCGCTCGCGAACGGGGGAAAACCGGTGGCATACTAGAACCGGAAGCTGTTTTGATGTCGTAGCGACTAGCGAGTAGTGGGTGGCGAGGGAGCCGCAGAGAGCAGGTTCGCTCATCCTTTCCACGCTACTCGATGCTCGCTACTCGGTACTTTCGAAAAGGAGTAATGAGGGATGGGCAAGAAACTGACCCTGGAACAGATCGACAAGTACGAATCGCTGCCGACTCTGCCCGCCGTCGTCGTGCGCGTGCTTGAAGTGGTGCTCGACTCCGACTCGTCCGCGAAGGATGCCGCCGCCATTGTCGCTTCCGACCCGGCCCTCGCAGCAAAAGTGCTGAAGGTGGTCAACTCGCCGGCCTACGGACTCCGGCAGAAGGTCTCGACCGTCGGCCATGCCGTTGCGATGCTCGGCTTCGCCACGCTCAAGGGGCTCGTCCTCAGTATTACGGTCTTCGATGAGCTTCTCGACAAGCGCATTCCAATCGGTTTGGACAAGGCCCTCTACTGGCAGCACTCGCTGGCGGTCGGCGCCGCCGCCAAGTGCCTCGCAATCGTGTCCCACTATGACCTCCCGGAAGAAGCATACGTCGCGGGATTGCTTCACGATACCGGGAAAGTAGTGATGGACTTCATCTTGAAGGAAGAATATGGCCGGACCCTGGACTCGATCAGGCAGCAGAACGCGGACCCCGCGGCCGCGGAGCTCGCGATGGTGGGGATCAGTCATGCGGAGGTGGGAAGCCGCCTGCTCGCGCGTTGGAATCTCCCGCAGATACTCCAGCTTGCCATCAAGTATCATCACGAAGAGCCGACAAAACCGGACGACATCCCGGACAGGGCGCTTCAGCTCGCAGCGATCCTTCACGTGGCCGACTTCGCATGCTGGGCGCAGGGTCTGGGCTCCGTCGAGGCGTCAAGACCGCCCGCGCTCAATCCGAAAGCCGAATCGAGAGTCAAGCTCGACAAACGCAAGACGGAACGGGTCATGGAGGCTGTCGACACGGAACTGAAGAAGCTCTCCGACATGTTCAACCTTGAAGCGCCGGACCTG
>JAVHLO010000270.1 GCA_031082105.1 Planctomycetota bacterium | reverse complement strand
CGCGCGGGCAGTGGCGCACTACCCTCCGCGCCGCCCGCCGTGGCAGCCGCCGAGGCGCAAACCGGGTCGGACAGGCGGGTCGGCCGGGACCTCAAGGACGTCGTGCGCGCCGCCGTGGAGACGGTCGAACGCGACGCAATTCTGAAAGTGCTTCAGCAGACCGGCTGGAAGAAGTCCGAGGCCGCCCGCGTACTCGGCATCTCCCGCCCCACCCTCGACGCAAAAATCGAGGCGTATGGGCTGGAGAAGAAGGTGTAGCACCGGGCTTATCCAAGGGGACCTGTTGAGGGACGTTGCGTGACCAAAGAGGGGCAAGAAAAATCGGAGTTCACTACCCGGAATGAGTTGGTCGATCCGGCTCTCCGGTCGGCTGGTTGGAGAGTTGTTTCGCACAGCGCAGCCATGCGGCTGCCCGACCACAATGGCTGTGCAATCGCCGAGTATCCGACAGAAGCCGGACCGGCCGACTATGCCCTCTGTGTTGACGGCCGAATACTCGCTATCGTTGAGGCAAAGAAGCTAGGCCTGGGACCACAAAACGTCCTCACGCAATCCGAGCGGTATTCTCGCGGTCTCACTGATAGCCCCCTGGATTTCGACGGCTTCCATGCGCCCTTCTTGTACTCCACAAATGGCGAGGTCATCTGGTTTCATGATGTGCGCCACGCCATGAACCGCTCGCGCCGAATCTCGCATTTCCATACGCCAAACGCCCTTCGGGAAATGCTTCAGGATGACTTCGACAGCGCCTGTCAGCGTCTTGTAGCGACGCCAAACAGCCACCCTTTTCTCCGCCCCTATCAGATTCAGGCCAACACGGAAACCGAGAAGGCCATCGCCAGCCGCAAGCGCCAGATGCTTCTCGCAATGGCAACCGGCACCGGAAAGACCGTGACGATGGTTAGTCAAATCTGCCGTCTGATGGAAACCGGTGTGGCCAAGCGGATTCTCTTTCTCGTTGACCGCCGCGCCCTCGCTGCCCAGGCTGTTCGCACCATGGCGTCGTTCGAGGCCAAGCCAGGCCTCAAGTTCGACAAGCTCTTCGAGGTCTACAGCCAGCGGTTCTTCCGCGAGGACTTCGCCGACGAGCCGTTTGACCCAAAGGTGCTTCCAGCGTCGTATCTGCTCGACCCGAAACCCGGCCATGCCTTCGTCTACGTCAGCACAATCCAGCGAATGGCCATAAACCTGTTCGGCCGGAACGCTATCTTCGGTATCGGCGACGAGGAACTCGATGAAGACGCCGACAAGCTCGATATTCCGATTCACGCCTTCGACGCCGTGATCGCCGACGAGTGTCATCGAGGTTACACAACGAAGGAACTGTCGGTATGGCGCAACACGCTCGACCACTTCGACGCCGTCAAGATCGGCCTGACCGCCACGCCGGCTGCTCACACGAAGGCATATTTCAAGGATGTCGTCTTCCGCTACTCGTATGAGCAGGCCGTGCGCGAGGGTTATCTTGTGGACTACGATGTCGTGGCAATCCATTCCGATGTCAGGATGAAGGGCATCTTCCTCAAAGAGGGGGAACATGTTGATGTGGTAGACCCGCAGACCGGTCTTGAGCGCATGGACGTTCTCGAGGCCGAGCGCGAATTCGACGCGACGGAAGTCGAGCGTCGGGTAACCTCCCCGGACAGCAACCGCAAGATTGTGGAGGAAATCAAGCAGCACGCGCTCAAGCATGAGCAGTTGACCGGGAGACTCCCGAAGGCACTGATCTTCGCAGCGAACGATCTTCCGCACACGTCGCATGCCGACCGGTTGGTCGACATGTGCCGGGACATCTTCGGAAGAGGAGATTCATTCGTTCAGAAGATCACGGGACGCGCAGACCGCCCCATTCAGCGCATCCGTGAGTTCCGCAACCGGCCGGACCCCGGCATGGTTGTTTCTGTGGACTTGATGTCCACTGGAGTTGACATTCCAGACCTCGAGTATATCGTTTTCCTTCGCCCGGTGAAGTCACGGATACTCTTCGAGCAGATGATGGGCCGAGGCACACGAAAAGGCGAGAAATTCCCGGACAAGTCGCATTTCACGGTCTTCGACTGCTTCGGCGGCACCTTGATTGAGTATTTCAGGCAATGCACAGGCATCACCGCAGAACCGCCTGAACAAGTATCCAAGAGTGTTGTGGAGCTTATCGACGACATCTGGAACAACCGCGACAGGGAGTATGCCACACGCTGCCTTGTGAAACGCTTGCAGCGAATCAACAAAGAGATGTCCGCCGCAGCCAGAGATGGCTTTGCCGCGTTTGTCCCTGACGGCGACCTGGCCGGTTTCGCCCGTGACCTGCCGAACAAGCTTGTCGGTGATTTCACCGGCACAATGAAGCTACTCCGGGACAAGGATTTTCAGCGTCTGCTGCAGACCTTCCGACGCACGCGGCAGGATTTCCTTGTCGCCTACGAGACCAAGGACGAAGTCAGATCGCGGTATCTGATGCGTGACGTCTTTGGCAACGAGCTCAAGCCGGACGATTATCTTGAAGCCTTTGCCTCCTTTGTGAAAGAGAACGTCAACAAGATCGAGGCGATTGCGATCCTTCTGGACAGACCGGCGGAGTGGTGTACGAACGCCCTCAAGGAGTTGCGCGCAAACCTGACCGGTTTGGGGAGACGATTTACGGTCGATAGCCTGCAAAGGGCGCATGAGATGCAATATCACAAGGCGCTCGTGGACATCATCTCGATGGTGAAACACGCCGCGCGTGAGGAGGCTCCCTTGCTCACGGCGGAGGAGCGAGTCCAGGCCGCAATGACGAGGGTGTCCAGGGGACAAACATTCACGCCTGAGCAACAGCAATGGCTCGACCGCATTCGTGAGCACCTGATTCAGAACCTCAGTATTGAACGCGAGGATTTCGAGGTTGTTCCCGTCCTTGCCCGTCACGGCGGGTGGGCGCCCGCAAACCGAGCCTTCGGTTTGAAATTGGCCGAGATCATCCGGCAGATCAATGAGGCAATCGCAGCATGACGGACATTGTGCAAAAACTCTGGGGTTTCTGCCACACCCTGCGGCACGACGGAATCGGCTACACCGAGTACATCGAGCAGATAACCTGCCTGCTGTTTCTAAAGATGGCCGACGAACGCGCCGTCAAGCTGCCGAAAGGCTGCGCCTGGCCCGACCTATGCAACAAAGCCGGTAGCGAGCTTCTTGACTACTACATCGAGGCGCTTCGCACCCTGGGCAAGACCTCGGGCATTCTTGGCGACATATACGCCGGGGCGCAGTCGCGCTTCACGAAGCCGGCAAGCCTGAAGCAGTTGATAAACAACCTCGATGAAACGGAATGGACCGCGCTCGACGTGGACGTGAAGGCAAGCGCCTACGAGGGTCTGCTCGAAAAAGCCGCCAGCGAGGGGAAGAAGGGCGCCGGTCAGTACTTCACGCCGCGAAAGCTCATCCGGGCCATCGTCCGCTGCATGAAGCCCGACCCGCGCAAGCACAAGGAATTCACCATCTGCGACCCCGCCTGCGGCACTGGAGGGTTTCTCGTCGCCGCCTACGAATGGTTCATGGGGCAAACGAAAGGCGGCGCGCTCGATCGCGACCTCGCCGCGCGCATAAGGAAATCAACATACTTCGGCCAGGACTTCGAACAGCCGCGCCGGTTGGCGCTGATGAACCTCTTCCTTCACGGCATCGAGCCGAAGATAACGCTCGGCGACTCGATCTACGAGCCGCCGATAAGTCGGCGGTTTGACGTCATCCTGACCAATCCGCCGTTCGGCACCAAGGGGGCCAATCAGGCGCCAAGTCGCGACGACTTCACAGTGGAGACCTCGAACAAGCAGTTGAACTTCGTCCAGCACGTTTTGACGCTTCTGAGACCGGGTGGCCGCGCCGCCGTCGTCCTGCCGGACAACTGCCTCTTTGCCGACCAGGCCGGCGAGGTCTTCAAGATTCTGACGGAAGACTGTGAGCTTCACACGGTGCTTCGACTGCCGCGAGGAACATTCACGCCGTATTCACAGGGAGTCAAGGCAAACGTCGTCTTCTTCACGAAGGGATACCCGACCGAGAACGTCTGGATCTACGACTGTCGAACGAACGTGCCGGGCATGACGAAGAAGGACCGCCCACTGACGCCGGAGCACTTCGCTGAGTTTGAAAAGTGCTATGGAGACAACCCGGACGGCAAGTCGGCGCGAAAGGAATCCGACTCGAAGCAAGACCGCTGGCGCAGATTTCACATCAGCGAGGTAAGGAAGCGCGATTTCAAGCTTGACGGCTTCAAATGGCTTAAGGATGAGTCGCTTGACGATGCGGACGAATTGCCTGAGCCGGAGGAACTGGTCGCTGAAGCGATCGCCGAGCTTGGAGGGGCCATGGAAGAACTGAATCGGGTCATGGCGTTGATGGAGAACGACAATGGAGAAAACAAACGGCACGTTTCAGTGCCGCGACCGTGAGGGAGCGGTCACCGATCCCCCTTGCAACGTTGGGAGACGACAATGGCAAGAAGAAGAACAACCGGTGGAGGAATGAGCTGGACGCTCAACCCTGATTCCGGCGGCGTGAAAATACCGCCTGACGTGCAGGAACGGACTCGACAGCGGATTCTCGCGCACGCCGAGAAACACTACAAGGGCAAATACACGCGGCTGGACATTCGATTTCGGGGGCAGTGCTGCTACATAGATGCCTATCGCGAACCCGACGTGCCAAAGAACTGGCCGCCAAAGGACTGGAAGCTGGACCGTGACATGTACGTTGAGCAGTTGCGCAACACCCCGACTCATCTGTGTCGGCTGCGGTATTTCGGCGGCGACAGATGGAGTCTGGCATTCTACAAATACAGCGACGACAAGTACGAGCTCTGTGTCTTTCACAACGGCGACTTCTTCGGCACGCCGGAAGAGGGTTTGGACGTGGGGGCGGTGTACCTGAATGAATAGGGTTCCCAGCGACAAGACTCCGTCGGCAGCACGATCACGGCGTGAAACGCTCGATAACGAACTGCCGGAGGGCTGGACCGGGACAACGCTGGACAGGCTCCTTGTGAGCCTGGAATCCGGCTCCCGGCCGAGGGGCGGCGTTCAGAATATCAAGGAAGGCATCCCCAGTCTGGGCGGCGAACACGTGGACGAAAACGGCGGATTTCGCTTTGAAGCCGTCAAGTATGTGCCCAGCGCGTTCTTCAAGAGCATGAGGCGCGGTCATATCCGGATTGGCGACGTCCTGATCGTCAAAGATGGCGCGACTACGGGAAAGGTCTCGCTCGTCCGGGACGACTTCCCTTTTGGCGTTGCTGTTGTTAATGAACACGTGTTCGTTTGCCGACCCTCAAGTGCGAC
>JAVHLO010000026.1:15793-16274 GCA_031082105.1 Planctomycetota bacterium | reverse complement strand
CGAGAGAATTGAGACGATTGACTACAAGGTCGGAGTGCGTGGGGTAAGACCGTGTGCGGAATAGTCGGAATAGTCGGCAAGAACAAGATCGAGGAGTCGCTCATCAGGCGGATGTGTGCGGCGCTGGCACATCGCGGCCCTGATGACGAGGGCGTTCTTGTCTTGCAGCCCCGGCAACCCGCGAACGGATCCGGCAGTTCTCCCCGTGCAGAGATGCCGCCGGTCGGTCCCTCCCTGCACGCCACACACGCCCGAGACTCCTCGTGTTCCGGCGCGTCGGTCGTCCGATACAACATCGCCCTGGGTCACCGCAGGTTGTCGATCATCGACCTGTCCCCCGCCGCCCACCAGCCGATGACAAGTGTCGACGGCTCCTGCCATATCGTCTACAACGGGGAGATCTACAACTTCCAGGAGTTGAGAAGTGAACTCGAGAAGCTGGGACATTCTTTCCGTTCGACCGGCGATACCGAGGTCCTCC
>JAVHLO010000026.1:8336-15783 GCA_031082105.1 Planctomycetota bacterium | reverse complement strand
CTTGCAGGCTATCAACACTGGGGAACTGAGCTGCTGCAAAGGTTGAACGGAATGTTCGCGCTCGCGATATGCGATACGCGCAAGCGCACCCTCTTTCTGGCGCGCGATCGCGCGGGCAAGAAGCCCCTGTACTATTGCAGACTCGCCGACACGTTTCTGTTCGCATCCGAGATTAAGGCCTTGCTTCAACATCCCGCCGTCTCGAGAGAACCGGACCTGCAGGCCCTCAACCACTATTTCGCGTTCGGCTACATCCCGGGAGAATTGTGCATATTCAAGCAGATCCGCAAGCTCCCCCCTGCACATGCGATGGAGTACAGTCTGGAAACGGGCGAGTATCGCATGTGGCGGTACTACGGCCTGCAGGGGCCGGAACCGCCCCCGAAGACTGATGTCGACGCGCTGGTGGAGCGGCTGGAGGAACTCCTGCGTGACGCGGTGAAGCTCAGGATGATAAGCGATGTCCCACTGGGCGCTTTCCTGAGCGGCGGCGTGGATTCCAGCGTGGTCGTCGCTCTCATGGCCGCCGTCACCTCAAGGCCCGTAAAGACCTACAGCATAGGCTTCCATGAGGCCGCTTTCGACGAGCTGCCCTATGCCAGAATCGTCGCGCGCCATTTCGCAACGGATCATACCGAAATGGTCGTGACTCCCTCAGCGACGGCGATACTCCCAGAGCTAGCCAGGCAGTATGACGAGCCCTTCGCCGACAGCTCCATGATACCGACCTATTACCTGTGCCGTGAGACGCGCAAACACGTCACCGTCGCTCTTTCCGGCGATGGTGGCGACGAACTGTTCGGCGGCTACAAGACCTACCTGGGCGCCTACGCGACTTCCCTCTTCAACAGGTACTTCCCCAACCCCGTAGGCAAGGCGCTGTGCCTTCCCTTCGGTCTGCTGCCCGACACGTTCGCGCTGAAGAGAAGCCTGCAGTGGCTCTGCGAGCCGCCGGAGGATTCGTTCGTGCGAAAGCACTCGGCTCCGTATTTCATGCCGCAACACCGCGCCCGCCTGTTCAGCCCGGAGACTCTCGACGGCATCGGCGCCGGCTTGCTCGAACCCGAACAATCCCGCCTGGCCACGTTGCGCGCCTGTTCCGGCAGTTTCATGCGAAGGGTGATGCACACCGACACGGTGACCTACCTCCCCGACGATATTCTCGTCAAAGTGGATCGCGCAAGCATGATGGTCGCTCTCGAGGTGCGGTGCCCGATTCTCGACCATCGCGTCATGGACTTCTCTTTCCAATGCGTTCCGCCGTCTCTCAAGGTCCGAGGACTGACGACGAAGTACCTCGTGAAACGTCTTGCGCGAAAGCTCCTGCCGAAGGAGCTTCCGTTGCACCGCAAACAGGGATTCGCGATACCAGCCGCAGACTGGTTTCGGGGCGAACTCGGCTGCCGGCTCGAAGAACTGGTACGGTCGAACCACAGTCCTTTTCTGCGAGGCGACTACGGTCTACATCTTCTTCAACGGCACCGGACTGGTCTCGATCACAGCGCTAGACTCTTCACGCTCATGATGTTCCATCTATGGTCGCATGAGTACCTCCGGTAGCTCCGAATCGAGCGCAGATGCTGCAGAATATCATCTTCATTGCACTCGCCGTGCTCGTAGGATTGAGCTGGCCGCTCGGCATCGAGCCCGCGTTCTACGACGCAGAGCTCGTCTGCCTCGGCCTTGTCGCATTCGTCGCGCTCTCCGCCCTCTCCGGAGCGCTCGCCGTCGCGCTCGCACGCGGAACCGAGATCACCACGCGACGTTTCGTGATCCGTTTTCAATCGACGACCGTATCCAGGGTGCTCACGCTGGTCTGGTACTTCTTCCTCATCTACGCGCTGAACTGGCCCATTCTCGTCCAGGAAACGCTCGGCCTCGGAGGCGTCATCTTCGCGGAGAAGGCGCTGATCCTCCTGCCGGTCGTACCCGCGCTCGCCGCATCCATGGCCGCCACGTTCATCATGGACAGGAAGAACGCGCCGCCGGGCGCCCGACTCTGGGGACAGCTCGCGTTCCAGGGAAGGATACTGCTGGGGTTCGCCCTGCTGCCGATCCTCCTGATCCTCTGCGTCCTCGACCTGCTCGAGTCCGTCACCGTGGTTCAAGAACTCCTCTACTGCTATGAGTCGCTGTACCTCCTCGTGAGCGCCGCTTTGCTCCTTGCGGCCTATACGGTGGCCCCTCTGCTGTTGCGGTTCGCCTTCTCGACCGGGCCGCTCTTCGAGGAGACCGGGCAAGCGATCCCGGATCGAGAATCCGTCCCTCCCGACATGCCCGGCACTGTCCCCGACGGCGTTTCTGCGGACGCGATGCAGCCGAAAGATCCTCTCTCCCGTCCTGCCCCGACAGCGGTCGGGGCATCTCCTCCGGCCCCAGACGGGGGAACTCCGGGACAGGTTGAGAATGACAGAGCGCCTTCTGTCCGTCCGCATCCAGAGGAGATACATGACCGGCTGAAATCTCTTTCCGCAAGGATGAACATGCCGTCGATGCGGTTTCGGGTCTGGCACACCGGCGCCGCGCGCGTACCGAACGCCGGCATGGTCGGATTGATCGGCGCGATCCGTTATGTGCTGATCTCCGATGTTCTGCTCCAGACGCTCTCGCCGGACGAGCTGGAAAGCGTGGTCGGCCACGAACTTGGCCACGCGAAGCACCGGCATCTGCTGATGTACTTCGCCGCCGCCACGATATTCATGGTGCTGACCCACCTGTGCTTCCAATTGCTCGCAACTGTGGATGCGTCGCCGCCTACACAATTCTTCTTTTCGTTCGCGGCGGTGTTCGTTTTCTGGAAGCATATCCTCGGCGGGTTGTCGAAGTATTTCGAATGCCAGGCGGACCTCGAGGGCGCGGAGGCGGTCGGATCGCCGATTCCTTTCATGTCCGCGATGGAGAAGATCACCTCCATGGCAAGGATAGACACGCGCGCGCCATCGTGGCTCTACCGGAGCGTATCCGAGCGGATGGCCTTCGCATGGGCGGCGTTCAACGTGCCGGGCGAGAAGGAGCGGTTCATCAGGTCTTTGAGAAGACGGCTCGTCCGCCTCGCGTTCGCGGGCGTCCTTGCGCTGCTCGGGTTGGCCTGGCTTGCGTTCCAGGACTACCGCGAGGCGCCGGGCAGGCGACAACAACTGAATCGATCGATAACCGCCTTCGAGAACGTCGTGGCGGGTTTCAAACGATACGAGTCGCGCGATTTTGAAGGCGCGCTCCCCTTCTTCGCCGGGGCGACGAGTTCCGTGCCGCACTGGGCGCCGTACAAGATACTGCTGGCCGATACGCTGCGCGAACTCGGCCGCACGTCCGAGGCATGGCAGGTCTGGCGGCTCGCCGTCAACGACGCCCCAGCGCATCCACTGCACAGGATCTGGTTGACCTCGCTCGAGGAATCGCTCAAAGCGACCGGGCCGCGACGGTAGCGGCATCGGCAGGCGGCAATGCTTGATTGTCGGGCGGTGTCCTGATATAATCCCCCGGTCGCGCGAGTGTCAGTCTCAGGGACCGTCGGCGACGGACGGCTTTTTCTTCTCCCCAACATGCCCGATCCCGCGATAGTAAAAGTCAGCCTCGAGAAGTTCGACCCGTCGCTGCTGGATCGGCCGGCAGCGTGGTTGGCGGAGGGAAAGCTCGTTGCGATTCCCACAGATACCGTCTACGCTCTCGCCGCGAACGCGGACAACCCCGCCGCCATGTCCAGGCTCTGTGCACTCTGCGGCCGGTCGGTCGAGGAGCCGCTGACGCTGCTTGTCGCCGACAGCGCCGACGTGCACAGGTTCGCCCAGGTCGTGCCGCCTGTGGCTCACAGGTTGATGGGCAGGTTCTGGCCCGGCCCTCTCACACTCATCCTGCCGCGCAAAGGGGGCGGAAGCGTCTCTCTCCGGCACCCCGCGAACAAGGCCACGCTGGAGCTGATCCAGAGGTCCGGCGTGCCGGTCGCCGCGCCGAGCGCCGCCCTGCCGAAGGGCACCCCGGCGGGTTCGGCGGAAGAGGTCGCGCGCCTCTTCGGGTCGGGATTGGACGCCATAGTCGACGCGGGCCTGACCCAGGGCGGAAAGCCGTCGACGGTCGTCAGATGCTCGAAGAGCGGCTTCTCAGTCGTCCGGCTCGGCGCGCTCGGCGCGGAAGCCCTGGCCGAAGGAACGGCAAGGCTCATCCTCTTCGTCTGCCTGGGCAACACATGCCGCAGCCCCATGGCCGCCAGCCTCATGAAAAAGGCGCTCGCCGAACATCTCGGCGTTCCGGTCGCCATGCTCGTGAAGAACGGGTACGATGTGAAGTCCGCGGGCACGTCCGCCGTCGTCGGCGACCCCATGTCGGACCACGCAAAGGCCGTGCTGCGCGAGCTCGGCTGCGAACCGATCCAACACGTGTCCCAACCGACCACCGCCCGATTGATGCGCGCCGCCGACCATGTCTTCGTCATGAACGAATCGCAGCGCAACTCCACGATCGCCCTCTGTCCGGACGCGGCAAACCGGGTGGAACTGCTCGACCGCGAGGGCAAGGCCGTCGAGGACCCGTTCGGCGGCTCGCTGGATGCCTACAGGCGCACCGCGGGCATCCTCTCAAAGAATGTCAACCAGCTCTTGAAGAAGGTGATGCCATGAAGATCGCCGTCGCCGCCGACCACGCAGGCTTCGAATACAAGGAGAGGTGCAAGGGACTCCTGGCCCGACTCGGGCATTCCGTCGAGGACGTCGGCACGCACTCGACGGAGTCGGTCGACTACCCGGACTTCGCCTACAAGGCCGCGGGACTCGTGGCAGGCGGCGCGTGTGAGCGCGCCGTCCTCGTCTGCGGAAGCGGGATCGGAATGTGCATCGCCGCGAATAAAGTGCGGGGAATCCGGGCCGCGGTCGGAAACGACGACTTCTCCGCCCGAATGAGCCGCGCTCACAACAACACCAACGTCCTCTGCATCGGCAGCCGCATCATCCCGCCCGAGAAGATGGAGACGCTGGTGACGATCTGGCTCGACACGGCATTCGAAGGAGGACGACACGAACGGCGCGTGGCAAAGTTGACAAACCCTGCCTGACTCCCAATGCACGATGCCTGGAAGACGCCTTGACCTCTCTGTGGAGCTATGATGGAGAACTCTCCACTCTGTCATGCCGAACTCGGTTCGGCATCTCCTCTACCCTCGGACAGGGAGACTCTGGCACAGGTCCAGACGGCCAGGCCAGGTCTGTTTCAGTTATGCTCCGTGTCTCCGTGGTGAGATGGAGTTGTTCCGGTACGTTGGGCATTCATGTCAAAGAACATCGACCTGCTCCTGGGCAAGATAGCGCTCGAGAAGGGCTACCTGACACGCAACCAGCTCGACGACTGCGTGGCTGCGCAGGAGCGCGAGCAGCGAGAGACCGGCGCGTACAGGCCTCTCAGCGAGATAATGCTGATCCGAGGCGTCATCGACCGGCCCACCCTCCAGGAACTCGTCAAGCTGCAGCAGGAGAAGTTCCGCAAGGCGCAGGAGTTCTCCGCGTCACGCCGGGAGGACGGGGTCTTCGGGCAACTGCTCATCCAGCGCAAGCTCGTCCCCGCAGACAAGGTCAACGAATGCCTCCGCGTACAGGAGCAGATGGCGGAACGCGACATCCATCTGCGTCTCGGCGAGGTGCTCGTTAAGAAGGGCTGTATGACTGCCGCGCAGGTGCGGGAGGTACTCCTCCTGCAGCGCAAGGTCATCATGACCTGCCCCGTCTGCAAGAAGAACTATAACGTCCCCGGCCACAAGGAGGGAACGGTCGTTCGATGTCCAAAATGCTCGACAGAGCTCCGTCCGCCCGATCTGAACCAGACGATCTCCGCCGCCGGCACCGCGGCCCCCGGGTCCGCCGAAGCGGCGCCCGCGCTGCAACAGAAGAAAGAGGCCGGCGACTTCGGCAGGTACGACCTGCTCGAGGAGCTCGGAGAGGGCGGCATGGGCATCGTCCACAAGGCCTGGGACAAGGAACTCAGACGACTCGTCGCGCTCAAAATGCTGAAGGGCGGAGAGAGCCAGCCGCAGCAGGTCGAGCGGTTCCTCAGGGAGGCGCGTGCCGCGGCGAAGCTGCGCCACCCGAACATCGTCCAGATCCACGACGTCGGCGCCATGGGCGACAAGCACTACTTCACCATGGATTTCATCGAGGGGCCGTCGCTTCAGGACCAGATGCAGACGGACTCCGGACTCGCGCTTCCACATGTGCCCGGCGAAAAGACTGCGACCACGCGTGGGGCGGCAGATATGCGTCGGCCCGACACGTCCGCGCCGGCCGCATCCGATTCCGCCAGACGACTGAAGCCGCAACGAATCGCGTTGAGAAAGGGTCTCGAGATACTCCGCGATATCGCGTTCGCGCTCGAGCACGCGCACTCGCAAGGGATCGTTCACAGGGACATCAAGCCGGCCAACATTCTCATCGACGCGTCCGGCACGCCGTTCCTCACGGATTTCGGGCTCGCCAAGGATTTCAAGCACATCGAAAAGTCCGGCCTCACCGTCGATGGCCAGGTCATCGGCACGCCGTTCTACCTCTCGCCGGAGCTCGCCGCCGGTGACCAGGCCAGGCTCGGCCCGGCGTCGGACATCTATTCGCTCGGCGTCATCATGTTCGAGCTCCTGACCGGCAAGCGCCCCTACCAGGCGGATTCGTTTATCGCATTGATGTGGGAGATAATCCACACGGACGCGCCGGCGCCTCACAGTATCGCCCCGAGGGTACATCGCGACCTCGAGACCATCTGCGCGAAGGCCATCGACAAGGAGCCGGAACGCCGCTACAGGACGGCCCGCGAGTTCGGCGAGGACATCCAGCGCTACCTCGACGGGGAGGCGATCGCCGCGCGACCGCTGGGCGCCATCCCGCGCGCGTGGCGTTCGATCCGCCGGCACGCCGCACTCGCCGTCGCCCTCGCGGCAGTGCTCGTCCTCGCCTCGGCCGCCGCCGCTTACTTCTTCTACAGCTCATGGAGACGGCGCGCGGATATCGACTTCAACCTGCGCGATGGGATCGCGCTGCTCGAAAAGCAGGATTGGCGCAATGCGCTGGACAAGTTCCAGAAGGTCATCGTTCTCGACCCGCAGAACCAGGAGGCGCTGCGGCACAGCAACGAATGCAAAAAGCAGATCGAGAAATCCGGCGAGACCGCCGGCGCGGAACGACGCCATGCTGCGACGCCGGCCTACGAGCGCGCGAAACTCATCATCGAACGGCTCGACGAGATGGCGAAGCGGGGCGAGTTCAAGAGAGGAACCGCGGACGTGCAGCAGGCGCTCGTGGAGCTTGATGCCGCACTGACGCACGACCCATCTTTCGCCGAGGCGCTCTTCCTGAAGGGGCGTTCCCTCCACCTGCTGGGAAGGCAGGCCGATGCACTGGACGCCTTTGCCGGAGCCGTCGCGGCCAACCCGACGTTCGCAGCACCCTACTTCGCGCGCGCGGCGATCCTGCTCGAA
>JAVHLO010000026.1:3532-8326 GCA_031082105.1 Planctomycetota bacterium | reverse complement strand
CTGCTCGAAGAATACACCGCCGCGCTCCAGCCGCAGCTTACCAGCGACGTGGGCATCGTGCTCGGCGAGACCGACCCGCAGACACAGAAGACCAGGGTCACGATCGACAGGAACTCCGGCGATAAGCGGGTCCGGAAGCTTCGGGATGACATCAATGCGGATCTCAAGAAGGTGATCGAGCTCGACGTGCGCCCCGAGGAGAGCCACTGCGCGAACGGCGTCCTGCTTGCGCTCGATTGGAAGGTCGAAGAGGCGATCGCTGAGTTCGACAAGGCCATCGCGATCTTCCCCTTCTATGCGGATGCATACCGTCAGCGCGGATTCGCTCACCTGCTTGCCGGCGACCTGAAAAGGTCTCTTGAAGACTTCGATAAGGCCATCGAGTGCCGGCCGTTCGCCCCGGAGTCGTACGTGTTTCGCGGCAACTCCCGGCTGATGACCGGCAACCTCGCTGCGGCAATCGAAGATTTCTCTCGCGCCATCGAGATCCGGCCGGACTTCGTCAAGGCGATCGTGAACCGGGGAACAACGCTGATGCAGATGGGCAGGTTTGACGAGGCCGGCGAGGACCTCGACAAGGGAATCGAACTTGCGCCCGAGAGTCCCGATGCGTATTCGATGCGCGCCTTCCTTCGGCTCACGGTCGGCGACACCGAGGACGCGCTCGCCGATGCCCGCAAGGCCTACGAGCTCAAGCCGCAGGAGGTCAACAACGTGAACGTGCTCGCAATGGCAACGGGTTTTTCGGGCGACCTCGACGAAGCGATCCGCTTGTTGACCGACGGTCTGACGCGTTTCCCGCAAAACCCGATGCTGCTCCAGAACCGGTCGATGATGCACGAGAAGAAGCGAGACCTGGAGGCGGCGCTCGCCGATCTCGAGGAGGCCTGCCGGCTCGTTCCGGACAATGCCGACTACCTGTCCGCCAGGGGCAAGCTCCTGCGGCGCATGGGCCGGCTCGACAAGGCCTTCGAGGCGGTCGAGGAGGCGATCAAGCGGAACGACCGCGCCGCCGGCCTCTACCGCGAGCGCGCGACGCTGTTCCTGATGAAGGACGATGTCGTCCGCGCGCAGGCCGACCTCGACAAATCGATCGAGCTCGAACCCAGGAATGCGGCGGCGCTCGTCGAACGCGCGAGGCTGCGGCTCAGGACAGGGAACGTCGGCGGGGCCGATACCGACCTTGACGCGGCCGTAAAGGCGAATCCGCGCTACGCGGTGACGTACTTCCTGCGCGGAAAGCTGCGCGAAATCAAGAACGATCTCGAGGGCGCGGAGGAAGAATACACGACCGGGCTGAACTGCGCGCCGAACGACGTGGAGCTGCTCTTCGAGCGCGGTTCAGTGCGCGCGGCACGCAACAACTTCAAGGGCGCCGGTGACGATTTCGGTGAGATCATCAAGCAGGACGAGACCGCCGAAGCCGCCTACCTCGCGCGCGCCAAGGTGTCTCTCATGCTGCCGAATCTTGTGGGCGCGATGGGCGACATCGAGAAGGTCATCTTGCTGAACGACAAGAACGCCGAGGCGTATTGTCTGCGCGGCGATTGCCATCGCGAGACGGGCAAGCTCAACAAGGCGCAGACCGACTACGAGAAGGCAATCGAGCTCGCGCCCGGCTTCCCGGAACCGTACCTGGGGCTTGGCGTGGTTCATATGAACGGAGGGCGGTTCGGCGATGCGGTGACTTGCTTGAAGAAGTTCCTTGCGCTCGCGCCCACCCACCCCTGGGCGAGCGAGGCGAAACGGCTTCTCACGGAGGCGGAGAAGCGGGGGGGCAAGTAAGTTCGGCGCCTGTTGTCACTCCCGCTTCCACTGTCATCCCCGCGTCCGCGGTCATTCCCGCGAAAGCGGGAATCCAGATCCAGATCCGTCAAAGTGAGTCCGAGACCTTCCCCCAGAGCGGAGTCGCCTTTGCCGGGAGCCTGCGCGCACGGGGTGTCTGCGCGACACCCCCCTACCAGAAACGCTGGTGCGCCTCGCACTCGCAGCGTTTGCGCGCCGGGTCGGGACATTTCTTGATGAGCTCGACGAGCTTGTCGCCCTCTTCACGCGAGATCGGGCCCCGACGATTCTTCGAACTCTCGCCGTCGAACCGGTCGTGGTAGACCTCTGACGTGTAGACCTTGCACGCGTCGCAGAACCAGTACGAGTAGATGTACTCGTCGCCCATGACTTCGACACAGATGAACGCGGCCCGCTTGTCCATCCCGCCCAGGTCGCGCTCGCATTTGGCGCACTTCATGATCTCGACGCCGGTAGTCTTGCCGTCCTCCGCCGGGGGGTGCTCCTCTCCCTCGTTTCTCTTCCCCATCTTGTCGAGCAGCGATCGGAACGCCGGCTCGTCACGGAGTGTTTCGAGGTCCGTGTCGACTTGCGCATGTTTCCAGTCGTTCCAGCCGGCGTCCACGGCCCTCTCGAGGTACTCGAGCGCCTTCGCCTTGTCTTTCAACAGCGACCACGCGCAGGCGCTGTTGTACAGCGCCGTGACTTCGCGGTTGTCGGCCTTGAGGATCTTCTCAAGCTCGACAAGCGCCTGCTTCAGCGATTCCGGATCTTTCTGGCCGAGCAAAACCAGCGCTTTGTTGTGCGCCTCGACGATCTCCCTCGGCGACGGCCTGCCCTCTTCAAGGCCGAGCGGGCCGAGAAAGACGTCGTCCTGCTTCATCTCCTCGGCGACCAGCGTCGCGCTCCGGGTCTCTCCCTCTTTCAGCTCGCCTTCGAAGCTCATCATCATGAACGAATCCGTCAGCAGCAGATCGGTCGCGTCATGCTTCAGCTCACCGAAGTTCTTCAGCCGGCGCGGGAAGATGAACGCCGCGGGCCGGGGCAACGTCTCCTTGCGGTTCATCTTGATCGAAAACGAAATCCGCACCTTGCCGTGCTCTTCTTTGTTTTCGGAGACCGAAGCGGTCTGGTCGAACCTCGGCGCCGTCACGCGGACGACCCGCGCGTCGACGGACGGGTCGCCGTAGAGCGCGACGACATCACGGTCGTAGAGATGGCCCTTCCTGCTCCCTTTCGGATCGCCGGCGCCGTCCGCGGGGAGCGCGCCGCGTTCGAGGTCCCACAGCAGGGACTGGTTGTTCAAGAAGAAGGACTCCGAGAACGAAAATGTGTCCTGCAACTGGAAGAAGTACTCGGCGATCCCCCAGCCCATGTAGCCGTACCAGGTCGGTACCGTGTACCCGGCGAACTGCACCGCGCCCGCGCGGAGCCATGAAAGGCACATCGAGTTGTTCGGGTCCGCGATGTTGCCGATGAGGCAGTTGCCGGGCGCGAAATAGACCTTCGGGTTGGTCGTCTCGATCGGCAGCTTCTCACCCTTGCGAGTCCGCCCGGCGAGCTGGCCGTCTTCGGTGATGAGCGCGCCAGATGGGAACGAGTATCCGATCTGCCAGTCTCTCTCCGTCGCGTGCCCGCTGGTCCACATCATGTCGATGCCGTTGCCGTTCAGCGCATCGACGAAGTCCTTGGTGGTGTCTGCGGCGCATTCGAGTTTCTTCGGGGCGGTGTCGGTCTTCTCCTTCCGCCACATGACGCCCTGCTCGCCCTCGGAGTAGCCGGTGAAGTCCTCAACCTGACCTCCCCAGCCTCCGGTGCCCGCGATGCACTTTCGAACCGGAAGTGAAGTCGGCGCATCGACGAGCTTCATCGCGTCCCCGGCCGTGTAGCCGGTGACGATCCCCCACAGCGCATCGCCGTACGGATCGAGGTCGAGCGCGCGTGTGAACTGATGCACGCGTGCGACGAACTGACGACTAGCCTCGTCCGGCGGCGCGACGAACAGCACGTACCGGGGCATGCGGAGGGCAACATCGAGTCGCACTTCGTCAATCCGCTGGTTGTAGGTGACGCGCACAGCCCCGTGCTTCTTGACAAGCGCGTCAACGAGCTCCTTCCAATCCGGGTCTTTCGCCGTCCTCTCGCTCGCAACGACGACGACCTCGGCAAGGTCCGGCATCGGGTCGGGCCGGATCGATCCGTCCTCGCAGAGGGTGAACGGCTGCGTTGCGGGCTGGAGTCCGCCGCCGACGCAATGCGCGAACAGGTAACGGCAATCGTAGCAGCCCACCTGTTCGAAGGTGATCGAGCCGTCCCCGGCCGCGCGCGCGCCCGCGACGGCCGACCAGCGATTGTCGTTCCACACGGCAAGGTACATCAGCGTACCAGGCGGCAGGTTCCGTTTGGAGACCACGCTGCATGTCCGCGTGTATTCGCTCGTCACGTCGACCATCGGCTTCAGCACAAGGTACCTATCCACCGACTGCGGCCAGAACTCGCCTTCGGGGATCATGAGCGTCTTCCGGACCACACCGCCCTCTTCTCCTGGCACCACTCGGTACGCCTTGGCGATCGGCTTGTTCTTCTCGTTACGGTAGCGCGCGAAGTACTTCTCGTTCTTCTCGCCCGGCAGTCCGGACTCGATATCGAGCCACTTGTGCCTGACCGGGCACATGACGCACGCCCACGTGTGGTTGCTGTTCTCTTTCGGCCACCAGGGGCAGCGTACGCTGGTCGCCGCAATCCCGAACGTCCTCAGGAGGCAGATTGTCGAGATCGTCAGGTCGGTGCACCTGACCTTCTTCTCCTGGAATGCCTCTTCAGGGTTCAGGTCGGGGCTGCCGCGCGGGGCGTAGGTGATGCGCGCCGCGAGCCACGTGGAGTTAAGCCAGAAGATCATGTCTTCAAAGACCGCGACGCGGGTCGCGTCGTCTTTCGCCTCTCGATAAGACTTCGCGAACTCATTCACCTTCGCCACCAACTCGGCGTCTTTCGAGAAGAACTCGCGCC
>JAVHLO010000026.1:1420-3522 GCA_031082105.1 Planctomycetota bacterium | reverse complement strand
TCGGTGGTTCCTCTGTACGGCAGGACGAACCTGGACCACGCTTCGCGGTCGAGCGCCCCGCACCACGGGTACTTGTTTCGCGCAGCGATCGCGCCTTTGAGGTTGGAGACGAGCAGCGCCGCGGTGATGGTATTGCAGTCGCGCTTCAGCTCGCCCTTGAGAAACCCTCGGTGCGGCGTCTGTGCAACGAGGAAGCACATGGCCTCGAGCGCGTCCGGCGTTTCGACGGACATCTCCTTTGCCGCCTTGAGCGCCGCGATCAGCTCCCCGCGGTTGGGTCCCGCCGCCTCGAGCGCGAACTTCACGGCGTCGGCGCATGCGGCGGGGATTTCGAGTTCTTCCTCCGCCATTGCACACGGAAGGAAACAGACGACGGCGACAAGAAAGAGAGACGCGCCGGTGATTCGGCTCGTGTTCATGCCGGGACTCCTATCATCCGTTCTATTTGGGAAGCAGGTGTTGGACCTGGCATCCAGAGCCGGTTGCCGCATACATACCCCTGAATCCCTCTTTACTAAGGGGAACTTTGCGGCCGGACTCTGCGCGCGATGATAACGCCGAGGAACCACAACACGGCAGCGCCGGTGCACGCCTGCCCGAAGAGCTCGCCGTGTCGCGTGAAGAAGCTTTCCCCCTCACGCAGACTCACGCGCGCTATGAGCGTCCCCTCGACCTCTTTGACTCCGCGCGCGGTCTGCAGCATTCTCACCTCGCCCCTCGGCGAGATGAACGCGGAGATGCCGGTGTTCGTTGCGCGCACTATCCCGATCCGGTTCTCGATGGCCCGGAACGCGGTGATGTACAGGCACTGTTCGAGCTCTGCGCTGTCCTTGAACCAGCCGTCGTTGGAGATATTGACGATGAAGTCGCTGCCGTGCCTGACCATCTCGCGCACGTCGTTGGGGAAGACCGACTCGAAGCAGATCGGAACCGCGAACGACCAGCGGGTCTTCGAGGGCTGTGCCCCATCGGCGGGTGTCCCGACCGGATCGGTATTGCGGGCTGCGATCGAGAAAAGCCGGACCTCTTTCCCGGGCCTCAGGGTGGGCGCCTCGCTCAGCTCCGAGAATTCAGTGACGACCTTCTCGAGCCACGGGAAGGTGTCCATGAACGGCACGTACTCGCCCACGGGCACGAGGTGGATCTTGTCGTATCGGCCGGCAAGCGAACCGTCGTCCATGAAAAGGTAGGCGCTGTTGTAGTTTTCGTATTTCGGCGAGTCGCCCTGCGCGGTCCCCGGCCCGGAACCGTTCAGCGACTTCGAGCCAATCCGTTCGTACGTGATGGCGCCGACAAGGAACGGCCGCTTGAACGTCTTCTCGACCAGTTTCGAGAGGACCTCTTCGCTCTCCGGAAAATCCTCTCCGAAGGCGTACGGGAACATCGTCTCCGACCAGACGATGAGGTCGATCTGTCTCTTCTTCGCCTCCGCGTCCTTCAGCATGGAGGCCGTGAGTCGCAGGTGCTTGTCGAAGATGGAGGAAGGTTCGCCGAATTCCTTCAGGCTCTGCGGGATGTTGCCCTGAACGACGGCCACAACCGGACCGGGGATGTCCTTCATGCCCGTCATCCGGAGAAAGCCATAGTTCACCACAACCGTGATCAGAACAACGAACACGAAACACCGGGAGAGCCCCTTGCGGAAGAACAACGCGCCGAGGAACCCTTCGCGGTGCCAGTCACAAATCAGGCCGGCGACGAGCCCGTTGCACATGGCAATGATGAAAGAGACCCCGCAAACCCCCGTGAGGTCGACGATCTGCACGATTGGCAGGTGAGCCGCTTGCGTGTGTCCGAGCAGGAACCAGGGGAAACCGCCGAGCGGCGAGATCGAGCGCAGGTATTCCGCCGCGCACCACACGACGGGCACGGCCAGAAAGAGCCGACCGGTCGACCCTGGAAGCCCGCCGACGATCACCTTGGTCACGACGGCGAAGGCGGCCACGTAGACGGAGAGGATGAGCGCGACGGCCACGACGCCCGCGAACGTCACGTGCCTTATCCAGAAGAGCCCGATAGCGAAGAGCGCGACCGACAGGAGAAACGACATGAGCGCGAGCCTGCGGAGCCGGGTCTCACGCAGGAAGTAGAGCAGGTATGGA
>JAVHLO010000026.1:0-1410 GCA_031082105.1 Planctomycetota bacterium | reverse complement strand
AGGTATGGAACCAGCGCAATCCAGGCGAGGAAATCGCAATTGAGCGGGTGGAAGGAAGCATAGTAGAGAAGTATGCTCAGCGAGGCGAACAGGAAGTCAGCGAGAAATGCCACGGTCAGCACATAAGTCCAACAGCGACCTGCACACCATTCGATGCCGCGCTCCTTCAAGGCCGCGCGCAGCGGGTCCGGGTCCGCAGTAAATCGAACCGGTCTCAGCACGCCTGTCGCGCAGCGCAGTCCCGGACAGCCTGCCGCGGCAGCAAGTCAGGGCGCGTCCGGGGGTGGGCCGCCGGGCGTGCGCTCCGCTATTTCGCGCGCACCGGCTTGAAGTACTCGATGTCGAGGATCGATCCCTTCCTCGACTTCCCCGTCTTGAAGACGGCCTCGACCGGCATACCGATACGCACGTCGGAGAAACTGACCTTGCCGAGCCAGTGATAGAGACCGCCCTGGGTACCGTCGATGCGCACTATTGCGACGATGGACGGTTTGTCCTTGCGCGAACCGTCGAAGGCCTCGTGACATTCTGCAAAGGCGTGCACCGTGCCGCGAAGGCCGACATTGATGTAGCTGTCTTCCAGACGCGCGAAACACTTCTCGCAATAGGTGCGTGGAGGGACATAGGTGATATCGCACGCCCCGCACTTTGCGCCGAAGATTTTCCCGTTCTTGAACTCCTGGAAGAACTTCTCTCCGGCCCGGCCTACAGTGTAGACATAATTCATCGGTATTTTGCCTTCCCAGTAGGTCAGGTCGGGTCTCTTCTGCATGCGTTCTATGAGTGCCATGGCGTGTCTCCTGCCAAAATAGCGTCCAATCGAACCGGACGGTTCATGGAAAAAAAGCTGTCTATTTAGCGGGTCTGAAGTACTTGATATCGGTGATTGCGCCGACACGCTCCTCCGGCGGCAGCCAGACGGCCTTGACCTTCATGCCGCGGCAGATCTTTTTCGGATCGACGTCGTTGAGATGGTGGAGGATGCCCATCCCTTTCGATGCCCCATCGATCTCGATGATCGCGGGAGTAAAGGGCCGCACGCCGCCTGCGATGTCGAGCCGGCCCGCCTTCCAGTCGACGTGGCTGATTACCCACGTGTTGACGATACCGGTGTCTTTCACGAAGACCCACTCATCGGTGGGCCGCCAGCAGAGCTCGCAGAACATGCGCGGCGGGATCATGATCCTGTGACACTTATCGCATCTCTTTGCGATAATGCGGCCGTTCTTGAGTTCGGCGAGATAACGGGCAATTGCCGGCCCGTTGTCCCATGCATACTTGAGGTTCGGGTCCCACTTCACGGAGAGGACCTTGCCATCCATCACATCCTTGAGCCTCAATGCGGTAGCCGTCTTCTCCACGTGCTTGGCGGTAATTTCCATTTTTGCGCTCTCCTACAAATTGTCGTTC
>JAVHLO010000269.1 GCA_031082105.1 Planctomycetota bacterium | reverse complement strand
CGTCCTGCACGGGAGCGACGACGATAAGCGGCGACATGACGATCCTCTCCGGCGGTTTCGACACGGTGTCGCAGACAATCACGACAACGGGCGGCACGGCCGTCTACGGAACGCTACGCATCGGCACGGGCAAGTATGTCGCAACTGGAGAACTCAACGCCAACGCCGCGGGCAGTGCGATCGATTTCACGGGCACGGGCTCGGCCGGCACGCTCGAAATCAAGAGCACCGTCGCCGGAAACAGTTTCAACAACCTCGACAACAGCGCCGGCACCGTGGAGTACTCATCGTCAACCGCAGCCCAGAATATTGTCCCGACGACGTACTACGCATTGAAGATCAACAAGACCGGCCAGCAAGGCAATTGTACGGGTGCGACAACGACCAACGGTCCGCTGGCCATCTCCGCGGGTACACTTGCCGTCGGCGCCAGCGACCTGTCCGTGGGCGGGAACCTGACGGCGAGCGCAGGCAGCTTCCTGACCGTCTCGACCGGTCGCGCCAGCACGACCGGATCGTTTGACGCGACCGGCGCGACCGTCACGCTGTCTGCCGCGGGCGGGCGCCTCTATCTCGGTGGCGATGTCATCGCGCTCGGCACATTCACGGCGGCAGTCGATTCGATCGTGCGCTACAACGGCTCTTCTGCGCAGACGGTCAAGGGAGTCGCCTACCATCACCTTGAAATCAACAAAGGAGGCGGCTCAGTCGGGACGCTCGACGCAGCGGCCACCGTGGCCGGGAACCTCACCGTGATGACCGGCGTGCTTTCCATCGCGGACAAAGCTCTGTCTGTGACCGGCGCGGGAAGCGTAGCGTCGACTCTGCGCATCGGCACCGGCACTGCGACCGTCACGGGCTCGTTCGGCGCGGCCGGCGCGGTTGAGTTCACCGCGGCGGGCAGGCTGCGACTCGGAAGCACGGTGACCGCCATCGGAAGCCTTACGAACAACGTCGGGACCACGGAATACTATGGCAATGGTGCGGATCAAACAATATTCCCGATCACATACTTCAACGTCCGGGTGGACAAGGACACGAAGACCGCCGCGGCCATGAGCAGCCTCACGCTGAACGGCGGCCTGATCCTAGTGGCCGGGACGTTCCGAGTCGGCGATGGAGCGACCTTCCCGACCGTCACGGTGGCCGGTGATATCCTTGCCTCCGCCGGCACGACGATCTCAATCCCCGGCGCTGGCGCCGGCGGACCGCCGATCCTCAACTGCCGTGGCGCCTTCAATGCCGCGGACGCAAACGTCTCGTTGGGCGGGGCCAACTCAAGGCTCTATCTCGGCGGGGCCGTTGCTTCGCTCGGCAGCTTCACGGCCGCGGCCGGCGCGACGGTCCGGTACGATTCCACCACGACCGACCAGTCGGTGCTCGGGGTTTCGTACTCGAACCTCGAATTCGCCAACACCGGCCGCATCGCCACCGCGGCCGGCGCCGTCACCGTCGGCGCTAATCTGACGAGCTCGAGCGGGACGTTCGCGACCGGGGCGGCGACGGTGGTGGTGACGGGGACTGCGACCGTCTCCGGCGCCACCCTGCGGATCGACACCGGCGGCACGCTCGACGCGAACGGGACGTTCAACGCGACCGGCGGAAATGTCACCTTTGCCGGCGCAGGCACGCTCGAACTCTCCAGCACCGTTACCAGCCTCGGTACGCTCACGCCGGGAAGCGGCACTGTCAAGTACAACAGCGGCGCGAACCAGGACGTGCCCGCGACAACGTTCAATCACCTCGAGATCTCAAAGGCGGCGGGGCAGGCGATTCTCGCCGCGGGCAGCACGGTCGTTGGCGGGCAGTTGATCTTCAGCGCGGGTGAGCTCGTGGTCGGCGGAAATTCGGTCCGCGTCGACGGCAGCGCTACCATCGGCGGAACGCTCTCTGTCGGCGCGGGTACCGCCGACTTCAACGGCAGTCTTTCTTCGACCGGAACGATCGGCGTCGCCGCGTCAGGCACGCTCGAAGTCAGCGGTGAAGTCAGTTCGTTCGGGACCCTGAATGCCAACGCGACCAGCACGGTGCGCTACAACCGCACGACGGGCTCGCAGACCGTCCAGCCGGCGACCTATGGACATCTGCGGTTCTCAAACACGGGCCAGACCGCGACGCTGTCCGGCGACGCCGTGTGCGCCGGCACGCTCGCCGTCGAGAGCGGCACGCTCGCCGTCGCGGATTCCGGAGTGCCTGCGGATCCCAACGAGCTCGCCGTGACCGGCGCGGTCACGCTTGCGGGCAGATTGACGCTCACCGGCGTGTCGAGCCTCAGGCTCGGCGTCTCTCTCTCGGTACAGAGCGGGGGCACGCTGCGTACCACGATGGTAGGTTCGGACAGGCCGACCATCACGAAGACGGCCGCCGCGGCCAGCTTCGGCTTCACCGCACAGTCCGGCAGCGCCGTGTACTTCCAGGGGCTCAACTTCTCCTACTGCAACGGAAACGGGTTGAGAATCGAGAGCGGCACGACCGTCACCGACATCGACGATGTCATCTGCACGAACGGCGTGAACACCGGCGCAGCGGATACGTATCTGAACTTCAGACTCGCCGCGCAGGGTGGTTCGTATTCCTTCTCCAACTGCTCCTTCGACATGGCGGTCCCGGGCTTCGAGTTCGCCGTGACAACCGACTCGCTCTTTTCCGGTTCGGTCGAGGTCCTGAACGGCGCCGGCGCGACCGAGGCGAACGAGAACGACAACGAGGCGGGGGTCGTCTCGCCGGGCCGCATCGTCTGGCCCGTCTACAAGCTGTGGACCGGCGGGGGCGGCAACGACAACTGGGCGAACGGGAACAACTGGAATCCGCTGGGCGAGCCCGGCCTCATCGACAACGTCAAAATACCCAACGTCGGCGCAAACCCGTCTCCGCGCATCTACGCCAACGCAAGCGCCAAGATGATCGAGATCACGACGGGCACGCTGACGATGCAGGACGCCGTGGCGCTGAACGTCTACGGCGATTTCGTCTGCGGGGCGGGCGGGACGCTCAACTTCGCGAACGGCACCGTCGCGTTCCGTGGCGACAGCAGCGGCCAGTTCATAACGCTGCCTGCCGCGCAGTCCCTGCGCAGCGTCGAGATCAACAAGAACGCAGGTATGGTGCAGGCGTTGTCCGCCAATGTCGCCATTGCTGGGACGATGACGGTCACTGCCGGCAAGTTCAGCACGGGGAGCAGCGTCGTGACAGTATCCGGCGCAAGCTCCATGGGCGGTCAGGGGCTCGAGGTCGCCACCGGCGAGTACAGGGCGAACAGCAGCTACGATGCCGGCGCAGGCTCGACGACCTTCACCGGCTCCGGCAAGTTGCGGCTCGGGGCCAACCCCGTCTCGCTCGGCACTTTCACCGCCGGCAACGGTACGGTTGAGTATGCCGACACGACCACGAACCGGACCGTGCTCGCCCACACCTACTACGACCTCACGATTGCCACGGCCGGCTTCACGGCCGCAGCCGGCGCTAGCTTCACGGTGAGCAACGCGTTGACGATCACATCGGGCACGTTCTCCGGGGCAGGTTTCAACATTGCTGTGAACGGCGCGACGAGCGTCGGCGGGACGATGTCCATCCCAAGCGGGTCGGTCGACGCGAACGGCAGCTTCGGCGGGGCCGGGACGGTGTCGATCACAGCCAACGGCACATTGGAACTCGGCGGCTCCGTAACGGCCCTGGGTGTCGCTGCCGCGCCCGTCGGCCTGGTCAAGTACAACAATGTCGACGCGAACCAGACTGTGTTCGTGACGAACTACGACCGGCTCGAGATCGCGGTCGGGACCCGCATCGCAAGCGCGGGCGGCAACGTCTCGACTGCAGGGAATCTCACGGTGACATCGGGCACGTTCGCGGTCGGAGGCCAGACCGTTACCTGCGCCGGCTCGACCTCAGTCACGGCGGGGGCCTACGTGACGATCGGGGCCGGGCTATACGACGCGAACGGGAGCTTCGGCGCGGCCGGCGGCTACGTGCAGCTCACCGCCGCCGGCGGACGGCTCTACCTGGCCGGGAGCGTCACATCCCTGGGCAACTTCTCTGCCGCAGCAGGCGCCGTCACACGATACGATTCCACGACGGTCGACCAGTCCGTGCAGGCCGTGTCCTACGCGAATCTGGAGTTCGCTAATACCGGCTTCGTCGCGACGGCCGCGGGCAGTTTCACGATCGGCGGGGCCCTGTCGGTCGCGGCGGGCGCGAATTTCTCCGTCGGCGCGAGCACGGTCGGCGTCACCGGCGCGGCGACTGCCGATGGGCGCATCACGGTTGCCTCGGGCACTCTCGATGCGAATGGAGCTTTGGCGATCAACGGACCGGGCGGCGAGCTGTTCTTCACCAACGACGCGGGCAAGGCGCTCATCGGCGCGGGGTTCACGATGAACGGTACGTTCACTCGCGGCAACGGCACGGTCACGTACGACAGCGGCGGCGCGCAGTCCGTGCTTGCGCTCGCGTACCACAACCTCGAGATAGCAAAGGGGGCCGCAACCGGCACGTTGGCGGGCAATCTGACAGGCGGGACAGCCTTGACCGGCGGATTGAAGATCACTTCCGGGGTATTCGACGCGGCGGGATTCAATGTCACCGTGGCCGGCGCGTTCACCAACGACGGCACGCTGCAGGCCACGACTTCGACCGTCGATGTCGGCGGTGCTTTCACGTCCAATGGAAACGTGACGTACACGACCGGCAACCTGTACCTGCGCGGAGCGGTCGATGCCTTCGCCTCGTTCACTGCCGGCACCGGTACGGTCAGCTACCGGTCGACGGGCGTTGACCAGATCGTCCGGCCGGTTAGCTACTACAGGCTGGAGATCGACAAGTCGGCGAAGGTCGCGAACTGCGGCGGCAGCTTTGCGGTCGGCGCGGGCGGGTTCTCGTGCATTTCCGGGACGTTCTCGACGGGCTCGTACACGGTGACCGTCGGCGGAGCGATAACCTTGCCGGGCGGCACGCTGTCGATCGGGACTGGAACGCTCGATGCCAACGGCAGCTTCACGGCGGCGGGCGGGACCCTCACCTTTGCCGGTGCGGGGCGGCTTCAGCTCGGCTCGGGCAGCCCGGCGAGCTTCGGCACATTCAGTCCGGGCACTGGGACGATCGCCTATGATGACACGGCCGGGGCGCAGAACGTGCTGGCCGTCACCTACTGCAACCTCGAAATCGCGAAGAACGCCCAGACTGCTTCGTTGACGAACGCGACGACCGTTACAGGCACCCTTGAGGTAGTCTCCGGCATCCTTGCGACCGGCGCGAACCAGTTGACCGCCGGCTCCGCGGGGTCCGGATCCCTCACCATCACGTCTGGAACGCTTCAGATCGGGGCGAGCA
>JAVHLO010000268.1 GCA_031082105.1 Planctomycetota bacterium | reverse complement strand
TACGATGAACCGGTCTGACGAATCGATCCTTGGCCGGCGTGCGGTGGAACTGCGCCTCATCACTCAGGCCCAGCTCGACGCGTGCATTGTCGAGCAGGAGCGGGCGCGCGCGGAAGGCAAGCCCGTGAAGCCGCTCGGCGCGCTCTTTCTCCAGAAGGGGCTGATCAACACGGTGAAGCTGGAGAAGCTCGTCGACGCGCAGAAGAAGACCCTCGCCGGCCCGGCCGAAGCGCCGCCTCCGTCAAGAGACGCCGATCTCGCTCGCCCCGCGCCGGCCCGGCAGACCCTGAGCAGAGACAGCGACTCGGCCTTGCCCACCTTGAAGATTCAGCAGGGCTTGGATCCGAGCCGCGACCGCGAGGGAGCGCCCAGTTCGCAAGACACGATGCTCGATCAGTCCGGCGAGTCCCGGCTCCCACCCGGCGCGCCCGCGAAAGGACCGCATGGCAAACCCTTTGGCCGGTACATGCTCCTCTCCGAGCTGGGCAGGGGCGGCATGGGCGTCGTCTACAAGGCGTGGGACGGCCAGCTCAATCGCGCCATCGCGCTCAAGATGATCCTCTCGCGCGAAGGCGAGCAGGCCGACAAGGAGACGGTCGCGCGCTTTCTTCGCGAGGCGCAGACGGCCGCCAAATTGAAACACCCGGGCATCGTCCAGATCCACGAGGTCGGCACGCACGAGGGCAGGCATTACTTCACCATGGACTTCCTCGAAGGGACCGACCTGCAGAGCCTGCTCCAGTCGGCGGCTGAGAAGAAACTCAGCATGCCCTTGAACAAGAAACTCCGCATTCTGCTGGGCGTCGCGCGCGCTCTTCAGCACGCCCACCAGCACGGCGTCATTCACAGAGACCTGAAGCCGGCGAACGTCATCGTCAGCCCGGACTTCCTCCAGGCGGATGCCGCGCAGACCGGCGAGCTGGCGGGCGGTGTGGTCATCACCGACTTCGGTCTCGCGCGCAACGTCGGGCGCACGGGCACGTCCGGTCTGACCGTCTCGGGCCAGGTGATGGGCACGCCTACCTACATGTCGCCGGAACAGGCGGCCGGCAACATCAAGGCGATCGGACCCGCTTCCGATGTCTATGCGCTCGGCGTCCTCCTCTACGAGATGCTCACGGGCGGTGTGCCGTTCAAACGGGAGAACGTCTACGAGCTGCTCAAAGACGTAGTGGAGCACGAGCCGCCTCGGCCGAGCACGATAAACAGACGCGTTCACAAGGACCTCGAGACGATCTGTCTCAAGTCGCTGGAGAAAGAGCCTGCACGGCGGTATCCGAACGCCGGCGGGTTCGCGGACGACCTCCGTCGGCACCTGGACGGCGAGCAGATATCGGCCCGGCCGGTGGCGGCTGTGACCCAGCTCTGGCGCAGGGCGTCGAAAAAGAAGTCCGTTCTCATCCCGACGGCCGTCGCGGTGCTCATTGCGGTCGCGGTCATTGTCGGTCTCGTCGTCGCGTCCGCGCGGCGCGCGAAGGAGGCGCGGGACAACCTCGCGGCGGCGCGGGAGTGCGTCAAGTCGAGAGAATACGAGAAGGCAAAGGGGCTCCTGATCGCCGCAAGGGAGAAGGACGATTCGAACGAAGAGGTCGCGAAACTGCTGGCCGAGGTGGAATCCGGGATCACGGCCCGCGCGGCCGGGGCGGAGGAAGCGCGGCTCCGGGCAGAACGCGAAGCGGAGGCGCGCACGAAAGCGCTGGAGATCGTGATGAACGCGTCCGCGGCCGTCCGCGGTGCGCGATTCTGCCTCTATGCGCCTGGCTCGATCGAGCCGCTCAAGCGCGCAGTCGAGAAGGCGCTGAAGACCTGCGACGAGGCGTTGTCGCTGTGCCCGAAGCTCGCCGCGGCCTGGTGTGTGAAGGGCGACGCGCACCGGCAGGTCTATGAGAGCGAGGAGGCGCTGAAGTGTTTCGAGGCCGCGCTCCAGATCGACCCCGGGCATGCGATGTCGCTCGCCGGGCGCGGCAGATTGATGCTCGAAAAGGCGGAACATATCCTGGCTCGTGTGTCGATGAGTCCCGCTGATAAGCATCGGCTTGCGAAGTCATACCAGGCGAAGGCGCTCGACGACATCAAGCGCGCGGCGGCGGCCCCCGCCGCGGCCTGGGAGGAGCCGATCGACCTGGACCTCGTCAAGGCCCAGGAGCTGCTGGCCCAGGTCGATTACGGCCGGCTCATGGTGTTCTGCGACGAAATGATCGCGAAGCACGGGAACGTGTTCGGCGTCGAAGAGTTCGTGCGCCTCGCCGGGGTCGCGGAGTACGTGCTCAAGAATTTCGACGGCGCAGTCAAGCGCCTGGATGCCGCGATTGAACGCCGGCATAACTTTCCCGCGGCCTACATGGCGCGCGGGGTCATTTTCTACTTCCAGGGACAGCTTGACCGCGCGCTCGCCGACCTCGACAAGGCGGTCGAGATGTGGCCGCGGAACGGCGATTGCTTCAGCATCCGGGCCGCCATCCGCGCGCAGAAGGGCGACCTTGACGGCGCGCTCGCCGACTGCAACGAGGCGATACGAATTGACCCGACCGACTCCGGTTCGTACTACAATCGCGGCGTCATCTGGCAAAGCAAAGGCGAAACGGATCGTGCGATGGCCGACTTCGAGGAGTGCATCAGGCTTTTCCCACACCGCGCCGATGTCTACTGCAATCGGGGCGCAATCCTGTTTGCGAGGGGTGACCTTGAAAAGGCCATTGCCGATTTCAACAAGACGATCGAATGCGATCAAGGGTACGTCGAGGGATACATCAATCGCGGCATGTGCCGCAGGGCGAAGAACGACATGGCCGGCGCGCTTGCCGACATGGACTTGGCCGTCAAGGTGAACCCATCGTTCCCGGGCGCGTACTATGTCCGCGGTAATACGCGATCCCTGACGGGCGACCTGGACGGCGCGATCGCGGACTACACTGAAACGGTCAGGCTCTCCCCGCGCTACGCGGACGCCTACAGCAACCGGGGCATCATGCACGAGCGGAAGGGCGACGTCGCCGGCGCCATCGCCGATTGGCAGAAGGCGCTCGAGGTCGCCCCGCCCAACTGGGCGCACCGCAAGATCGTCGAAGAGCGGATCGAGAAGGCGAAGAAGAAGGAGTGAGCCGGCTCAGGCAGCCGACCCGGGCGGGAGATGGGTGCGAAGACGACTATGAGAATCCTCAGACACATGCTGCTGTCAGGTTTGGTATTGACTGCGGCAACGTCCTGCGCATCGTATCGCGTGGATGAAGCGCTGATTGACGACATCCACGCCAAGAGCGAATTCCTCGAGGCTGAGGCGGAATTGCTTTACTTGACGCAGAAGGTGAGCGACGAGCGACTGCTCGACATGATCCGGCTCGTCCCGATTGCCGTAGAAGGAGAATGTCTCTGCGGTGTTCCCGGTCCGGGAGACGTTGCCGCCCTCATACTCGACAGGGCCTTCGGCATCGATCCGGAGTGCACATTCCTTGCACGATGCGCCCCGCGGGAAAGATGGCTCATCTTCACGTATGCCTGCGCGTCGTCCATCGTGGATTTCACCCCCGATGTACAGCATGCGATCAGAGCTCGATACGCAATACGCGATACGGATGGTGCGGCGAACGAGTGATTTGCGCGCCGCAGCGAAGCAATCGCCTCTTCTCCACCGCAGAATGTAACGGGCATGCCGTCAGTCTCAGCGGACAACTTGCAGCAGCTCTTCGCGGAGGTGCCGAAGACCTACGAGCGGTTGAACCATATCCTGACGCTGGGGCTTGATGTCGGATGGCGCAAGCGGGCCGCGCGGATCGCTGCAAGAGGCGGCGGCAACAGATGGCTCGACGTCTGCAGCGGCACGGGCGAGATGGCCGTGCTCCTTGCGCGCCATGCGCCGGGTAACACGGAATTGCACGCGGTCGATTTCTCGCCGGAGATGCTCGCGGAGGCGAAGAAGAAACCGGAGGCGAAGCGGATCACGTTCCATGTCGCGGACGTCAAGACTCTGCCGTTCGAGGACCGGAGCTTCGACCTTGTCACAATATCGTTCGCCACACGCAACCTCAACACGAGCAGGGACGCGCTTGTCAAGGCGTTTGCGGAATTCCATCGCGTCCTGCGCTCCGGCGGACGGTTCGTGAACCTCGAGACGAGTCAGCCGACATGCGTCCGGATGAGGCGGTGTTTTCACGCCTTCGTGCGGCTCTTCGTGGAACCGATCGGCGGCCGGGTCTCCGGTTCGAGGAGGGCGTACGCGTACCTGGCGCGCACTATTCCCCGGTTCTACGGCGCCGAGGAGCTCGCGGACATCATGCGCGATGCGGGTTTTGCGCACGTGCGGTTCGAACGGCTGCTCTTCGGCGCCGCGGCCGTCCATACGGCGGTGCGTGAGTGAGTTGGCCGGCCGTCTTGTTCATTGTCGTCTGTGCTGGTAGCGTCAAATTCGCGCCTGTTCTTCTATTGCCCATGCTGCGCTTCGTTCTGACAACGCTCTTTCTTGTTGCGGCCTTCGTATGTGGGCTGGTCGTCGGCCGGCGGGCGAAGAGGGGAGTGCCTCTCGCCATCGGCGGCATATGCCTTGCGCTGCTCGGGCTGAGGTACTTCCTGAATGAGAGAATAGACCTGGAATACGCGCTGCTACCTTTCGACTTCTATGTCGACGTGCGGATGTTATGGGCTTGCGCGGTTGGCGAGGTGATTCTGGGGATCGGGGTCGGCGCTACTCGCTCGCGCGTATGGCGAGGCGCGATACTCGGCGTCGCGGCGGCCTTTGCGAGCATGATCGTCTTCACGTTTGGCCTGCTTTCGACGGAGCAGTACTTGGGTCTGAACTCGAATCCGCCGACCTCTCAGCACTATCAGCAAAGCTCAGGCTACTCATGTGGTCCTGCGGCTGCGGGCGCGATACTCTTGTTTTTGCACGGGATCAAGGTCTCCGAGCGCGAGTTCGGGATCGTGGCGGGGACATCGAGCTGCGGGGGGACGAGCCTCTTTGCGGCTGCGAAGGCTCTGCGACGCTTTGCGGGCCCGCTCGGATACCGCGTGAGGGTGCTCAAGCCGACGTGGGAGGAGTTGAAGAAGCTCAAGCCGCCCTGCATGGTGACGGAGAAGCTGACCGGTCTGGTCGACCACTGGGTGGTCATCAAGGAATTCCGGGACGGCAAACTCGTCATTCTCAACCCGCTGGATGGGCTGATGGAGCCGACGGAAGACGAATTCCGTTCAATCTGGCGCGGCGACGCGGTCGTGCTCGAACGATGACGCGCCTACCGCCTTCGTGAGCCTATCAAGTTGTGTACGAATCCACTTGCACGCCTCCAACTTGCGAGTGCTTGCAAAAGCCAGGTCAACGTGGTAGTATCTCAAAATGATCC
>JAVHLO010000267.1 GCA_031082105.1 Planctomycetota bacterium | reverse complement strand
TGTTTACCGGCGCTACATGGGACGAATTCAAGGCCGCTGGCGCGAAGGTGTCCGGCTTCCGCGAATCCAGGTGGAACAGCGTCCAGAAGATCAGGCCCGGCGACTATTTCCTCTGCTACCTTACCGGAGTCTCGCGCTTTATCGGAATACTTGAGGTGACCGACAATCCGTACAAAGACAACACCCGCATCTGGAAGGACGAAGACTTCCCTTGCCGCCTCAAGGTGAAAATAGTGACGGAATTGACACCGGACACTGCCGTTCCAGTACTTGACCTTCGCGACAGACTTTCTTTCTTTCAGAACCTAACCAGTCCGCACGCATGGACGGGTCATTTTAGAGCTTCTCCTGCCAAATGGGAGACCTCGGACGGCGAAGCAATAGTCCAAGCCGTTCAGGATGCGAAGGATAATCCAACCGTTCGCCCTGTAGATGAACGCAGGCTAAAGTACAGGCCGAAAGCACTTAAAGCCAAAATCGGCTCAGTTACAATCCCCGAAAGCGAGGAGGACGAATTACTCAAGGACGAACCGGAGGCAAGAAAACCGAAGGAGCATACCGAAATTCAGTGGCATCTCTTGAAACTGGGATCGGACATGGGGTTCGATCTGTGGATCGCTCGGAACGATAAAAACAAGTCTTGGGATTCCAAGAAATTCGCGGACTTTCCAAAGCTCAAATCCGAATTGCCGCTCCAGTTCGACGACGCAACTAACCGCACCATTCAGTTGATCGACGTGCTTTGGCTCAAAGGAAACGCCATAGTCGCCGCCTTTGAGGTCGAAAGCACGACGTCAATATACTCCGGGCTACTCCGCATGTCAGATCTCGTAGCCATGCAACCCAATTTGACCATGCCCCTGTACTTGGTTGCGCCAGACGACAGGCGCGACAAAGTCATCACCGAGGTCAACCGACCTACATTCTCGAAGCTATCTCCGCCATTGTCCGAGATTTGTCGATTTGTCTCGTTCAGTACGCTGAAGCAGCAGATAAAGGCCGTCGGGCACATGCTCAGATTCACTAAGCCCGAGTTCTTGGAAGAAATATCCGAATCATGTGAGATCGAGGAAGCATGAAGGAGACGTCCCAACGACTCGCTGCACCCGATGGCGCCAAAGGCGCCACGGGTGAGCTCGGATGTTGGCCGACTGAAAAGGAATGAATGTCTACAGTCAAATATCGAGGCGGTGGTCCATGGCTGAAGTCATGGCGCTATGATTACCAGATTTAGCCAGTGGCGCAAGCAACGAGAATTCGTTCTTGGTCAACGGCAACATCTGGTTCCTACTGAGTTCGTATCGCAAACACCATCTCTTCCATGAGAAAGAAATCTGACACCCGCAAAATTGCGTTCCTCGGCGACTACTTGCCGAGAAAATGTGGAATTGCCACGTTCACCACGGATTTGCGCCGCGCCGTGGCGGCGGAATTCCCGGCGATGCAGTGCCTCGTCGTGCCGGTCAATGATATCGCGGGTGGCTACGAGTACCCGGCGGAGGTCCGCTTCGAGATTGCGGAGCAGGATTTGCCGTCCTACCTGCGCGCGGCTGATTTCCTGAACATCACCGACGTGGACGTGGTTTGCGTGGAGCATGAGTTTGGCATTTTCGGCGGCCCGGCAGGCAGTCATCTGTTGGCGCTGCTGCGCGAACTGCGGATGTCCATCGTCACCACGCTGCACACGATTCTGCGCGAACCGAACGCGGAGCAACGGCGCGTGATGCGCGACTTGGTCCGCCTGTCGACGCGGCTGGTGGTCATGACCGAACGGGGACGGGAGTTGTTGCGGGAGGTTCATCAGGTGCCGGCGGCCAAGATTGACTTGATTCCGCACGGCATTCCCGACATGCCGTTTGCGGACCCAAATTACTTCAAGGACGAGTTCGGTGTGGCGGGCAAACAGGTGTTGCTCACGTTTGGCCTGCTCTCGCCGAACAAAGGCATCGAATACGCCCTGCGGGCGCTGCCGGAGTTGCTCCGGGACTTTCCGAACCTCGTTTACATCGTGCTGGGCCAGACGCATCCCAATCTACTGCGCGACGAGGGCGAGGCGTACCGGCTGAGCCTGGAGCGGCTGGCCAAAGACCTCGGCGTGCAGAAACACGTCGTCTTTTTCAACCGCTTCGTCGAGTTGGAGGAATTGATGCGGTTCATCGGCGCGGCGGACATTTATCTCACGCCGTACCTGATCGAGTCGCAAATCACTTCGGGCACGCTGGCCTATGCGTTCGGCGCCGGCAACGCGGTCGTGTCCACGCCCTACTGGCACGCCGCGGAACTGCTGACCGCTGAACGCGGCAAACTGGTGCCGTTCCGTGACGCCGGCGCCATCGCGCGTGCCGTGTGCGCGTTGCTGCACGACGAACCGCTGCGCCACTTGATGCGCAAGAACGCCTATAAGCTGGGGCGCGACATGGTCTGGAGTCGCGTGGCGCAGCTTTACGTGAAGTCGTTCGAGCAGGCGCGCCAGGACCACAGCTTTCTGGGGCGAAGATCCTCGCCCATCAAGACGCTCGACGAACAGCACGGCCAGTTGCCGGAGTTGAAACTCGATCACCTGTTCCGGATGAGCGATTCGACCGGCATCTTCCAGCACGCAAGCTTCACGGTGCCGAATTTCGCCGAAGGCTATTGCACCGACGACAACGCCCGCGCGCTGGTGCTGGCGATGATACTGCAACGATTGGGCCAAGGTTCGCCGCGCCTCAGCGAGCGGGCCGCCACGTACGCCGCCTTCCTGAATCACGCCTTCGACCGCACGCGTGGGCGGTTCCGCAACTTCATGAGCTTCGACCGGTGCTGGCTGAAGGACGTCGGCTCGGAGGATTGCCATGGGCATGCGCTGTGGGCGCTGGGGCTGTGCGTCGAGCAGGCGGGCCAAGCCAACTTTCAACTGTTGGCGGCGCAACTGTTGGAGCAAGCCCTGCCCGTGGCCGCCCAGTTCACCTCGCCGCGCGCGTGGGCGTTCACGCTCATCGGGATTGACGAATACCTCCAACGGCTGAGCGGCGACCGGCGCGCGAACCAGATTCGCGAATCGCTCACGGCGAAACTGATGCAGCGCTACGCCGACGCCGCGACGGAAGAATGGCAATGGTTTGAAGACACGGTTTCCTACACCAACGCCAAACTGCCGCACGCGCTGATCCTCAGCGGACGTTGTATGAGCAACACCGCGATGCTGGAGACCGGCCTCAAGTCGTTGGCCTGGCTGATGAAGGTTCAGACTTCGGATGCCGGCTCGTTTCGCCCTATTGGCTCGAACGGGTTTTATCCGCGCGGCAAGGAGCGTGCGTTGTTCGACCAGCAACCCATCGAGGCGCAGGCCACGGTGTCCGCCTGCATCGAGGCGTATCACGCCACCGGCAACATGGCTTGGGTGGCTGAAGCGCGCCGGGCCTTCGAGTGGTTCGTGGGGCGGAATGATTTGGGCCTCGCCCTCTACGATTCGAGCACCGGCGGTTGTCGCGACGGCTTGCACATGGACCGCGTGAGCGAAAACCAAGGCGCCGAATCCACGCTGGCCTTCCTGCTCGCGCTCGCGGAAATGCTGGCGCTGCAAAACACTCTCACCAGCTTCAAGGAACCGCCGGACGAGTAATGCTAACCACCTGATGAGACCCCCAGCCATACACGCAAAACGCATCGGGCCAACGCTGACGCCGGACCGCGCGCGGGTGCTGCTGCGCCCCTTCTATCCCGGCAGCGACGACATCGCCCGAAGGATTGTCGGGCGCGTCCTCGCCCTCTCCGATGAAGATGTCGCGCGACTGCTGAGCCAAGTGTTGGGCGAGTTTGCGGACCGGCACGAGCACGTCGAACAGATACTCTGCAACCGCTTTGCACAGGTGCGGCATTGCCTGGGAGAAGCGTGGGAACTTTCGCTGGAATGCCAGGCGCTCATCGGCTCTTATTTCACGCACGAATACTCCCCGGAGTCCGCGGCGTTGTTCAACCCTTCCATCGTACCCCACCCCGAGCAGACCGGGCTGCCCCAAGGCGCGCTCCGCTTCATCCTGAGCTTGCGGGCCACGGGCGAAGGGCACATTTCCTCCATCACCTTCCGCACGGGCATCGTCAGCGCGCAGCACCGCATCACGCTCACGCCACCCGTGCCGTTTGTGACGGAGCCGGAGCGCGTGCCCAACCCGGCTTACGAGAAGGCCCTCTTTGCCCGGAAACTCCAGGAAGCGGGCCTGCAAAATGACTTGTGCCGACGGGTGCTGGAGCAACTTCCCGAGGCCTTTATCCTGGACGACTTGCACCGCGTCCTGACGGTGGAGCGCCGGCAAACGGACCCGGCCGACGCCACGGCTGCCCCTGCCGTGCGCGGCATCCTCCTGCTGGCCGAGTCGAACTACGAAGTGAACTTTGCTCCCAGCACCCGAGTCTCGCAGCGTGTCCTTTTTCCGTCCACAGCCAGACAGAGCAACGGCATCGAGGATGCGCGCTTTGTGCGTTTCCAGAACGACGACGGCAGCTCTACCTACTACGCAACCTACACCGCCTATGACGGCAAGATCACCCTGCCGCAATTGTTGGAGACGCCAGACTTCCGCCACTTCAGATTCAGCACGCTCAACGGCCCCGCCGTGCAAAACAAAGGCATGGCGCTTTTCCCGCGCAAGATCAATGGCCACTACGCCATGCTCTCGCGCCAGGACGACGAGAACATCCTCCTGATGTTCTCCGACAACATCCATTTCTGGCAGACGCCGAAGCTGCTGTTGCCGCCAGTCCAGCCATGGGAATTCTTCAAGATCGGCAACTGCGGTTCCCCCATCGAGACGGACGCGGGCTGGCTGGTATTGAGCCACGGCGTCGGCCCGATGCGCAAGTATTGTCTCGGTGCGTTCCTGCTCGACCTCGCCGACCCCACACGCGTCATCGGTCGGCTGCGCGAACCGCTATTGGCCCCGAACGAAACGGAGCGCGAGGGCTATGTGCCGAACGTCGTCTACACCTGCGGCGCGCTGCTGCACGGCCGGGAACTCGTCATCCCCTACGCCATGAGCGACTACGCCACCAGCTTCGCCACCGTGTCGCTGGACGAGTTACTAACGGCGATGGAGTGAAACGCCGGCACGATCATGTGGTGCTTCTCGCGGAAGAAATCGAGAGTGCGGTACGACAGCCCGCAAGGCTGTCGACGCAACCGGGTCTTGCTTTGCCGCATGCAGCTCAACGTGCGTTCGAGCCGACAAGCGGCAAGACGTTGAAGGATAGGCCGCACCAGGCGAATCGGAATCGGACGATGAAGAACGTCGTGGACTTGTACGTCGGGCTCGGTGATTCGATGCGGCGGAGCGAAACGGCAGCTACACGAGCCGGAATGGCCAACCATGCGTTGCACTCGTGCGGGGTTCCGCGTCACG
>JAVHLO010000266.1 GCA_031082105.1 Planctomycetota bacterium | reverse complement strand
CGACATCGGCCCCGGCGCGTACTACATTTGGGCCATGAAGGTCGCCTCACAGACCGATATCCCCGTTCAGAAGGGCGATCTCGCTGACGCGCAGGAGTATCTGCGGCGTATCACCGAACGCAAGAGATGTCAGATTTACCATCTTGACAAGAATCCTTATTGCTGGGGCGGCTACGACAGCACGGCAACCGGGATCTGGTGCCACCTTTTGCTGGGCACGCCGGCCGACGACGACTTCATCCGCGGCGCGCGCGCATTCCTCGAGCCGGCGCTTCCCACATGGCGCAGCTTCCACCAGATTGACGCCCGGATCGACTGGAATAACCGCACGATCCCGGGCGTCGGAGGCGCAATAGCCAACCATTGGTACTGGATGTTCGGGGCGCTGGCGTTCAGGTCGCTCGACTGCGGCCGGGAATGGCTCGACACGCTTGACGCAATTCTCTTGAAACATCAGCGGATCGGTGGCATGAATGGTGGCAGTTGGGATCCGGTGGGCCTGTGGGCCGTGGGCGGAGGGCGGACATACTCCACGGCTTTCTCGATCTCGGCCCTGCAGGCGGGCTACGCGTACTCCATTCGGAGCGGCGGGAAGTGAATAAGGGGTTTGATCGCACCGGGGCGTCTCGCGGCCGCGGCAGCGTGGCGGGTACGGCGGGCGTGCTGGCCGTGCTCGGCCTGTCCGTTGTAGTGTGGTTTGTTTTCGCGTGGGCTATGGAATCGGCGCGGGCCTCGTCCAGGCCGCGTCTGGCCCTCACGCCAACGGTTGTTTCGGAGCCGGACGACGACATGGCGGAGTTCTCGCTACGCCTTCGCGCTGACGACGCCGGGCCGGACTCGATGCTGCGTGCCGGCGATGCCAGTGTCGTTGTGACCATGTTTCAGCGGACCGATGCACTCGCCGGCGATGCGGCAAGGCCGGACAGCCTGCCGATACTCCTGTCATGGCTGGACAGACGGGAATTGAACGGACGCGTAGCCTGCGATGAACTCTTCTCCGGGCAGGTGACTAGCGCTGGATTCAAGAGAAAGACTGACCGGACTTCCGTTGTTGTCGTGGTGGACATGAGCGGCGAGGGCGGCGCGGCGGGCTGGACCTCGTCGATGACAGGCTATTGAGCGGGGGCACAGGCATTTTGCTGGAAGGAGCTGATAAACATGACGATTAGCAGACGAACGAAGGTATTCATCGTCGTCGGGGCGATCGTGTTCATCGTGCCTTTCGTGTTTTTGAGCGGGTGGTTCCTCGAGATGATGCAATCGCGGATCGACAAGAACTTCGAGAAGACGAACGATCCCTCTGCAGGAACGCAATACATGATCGCGCGCATCTACGACATCACGCTCCGTGAGAAGCCGGCCGCGGCGGCGTACGAGAAATACCTTGTCCGCTTCCGTCCGGAGACGCCCGAGCAGGTGGAGGAGTACGTCGAGGTGAAGTTCCTCTATGCCACCGTGCTCGAGACCTGTCACAAGTACGAGGAGGCGAAGGCGGAGTACGGTGACATTGCGAACAACTACCCCGAACACCCGAGGGCCGAGTTGGCGAACCAGGCGTGGAAACGTCTGACCATGGGCGCCGTGGGGCCGGGGCGATAGAGCTGTGGCATGCGTCGGCACGGGCCGGGACGCTTTTGGAAGGACTGACGAGATGAGGATCATCGACCCGCACATACACATGTTTGCGCGAACGACGGACGACTACGAGCGAATGGCGAAACACGGAATCGTAGCGGTTGTGGAACCCGCCTTCTGGCTTGGCTCGGATCGGCGGTACCCCGAGAGCTTCTTCGACTACTTCGCGCATCTCATCACGTTTGAAGCGGGGCGGGCCGCGAAGTACGGACTGAAACACTACACCTGTGTGGGAATCAACCCGAAGGAAGCCAACAACCTCAAGCTCGCGATGGCGGTCGTCCGGCGTCTGCCCGAGTTCCTGCGGCATGAGCGGGTCGTCGCCATCGGTGAGATCGGCTTCGACAAGATCACCGCAGCGGAGGAACGCGTGTTGCGGGCGCAGTTGTCCCTTGCGGAGGAGACCAGATCGCTCGTGGTGATTCATTCCCCCCACCAGAACAAGGCGGAAGGGGTCGCCCGGATCTGCCGGATCATCGAGGAGATGAAATTGACGAAGGATCGGATCCTCCTCGATCACAATACCGAAGAGACGATCGAGATCACCCTGGACACCGGCGTGTGGGCGGGTCACACGATCTATCCCGTGACAAAGCTCACGCCGGCGCGTGCCGTTGCGATACTGGAGAAATACGGCACCCGGCGGATGGTGATCAATAGTTCCGCCGACTGGGGTTTCTCCGATCCGCTCTCCGTTCCGAAGGCCGCTGCCCTGATGGCGCGAAGGGGATTCCCTGATACGAGAATCAAGAGGGTCGTCTTCGACAATCCGTGCGCGTTCTTCGCACAAAGCGGCAAGTTCGCTGTGAGATAGGGCGTATGCGCGCGTTCATGTGCCGTTCGGTCGTTTTGGAGATTGGTGCCACTCATGTCGATTTTCAAAGCCTATGACATCCGTGGGATCTACCCGTCGGAACTGGACGACAAACTGGCGCGCAAGATCGGCTGGGCGGCAGCCAGGTTCCTCAAGGCGAAGACACTGGTGGTCGGTCGCGACGTGAGGGTGTCCTCGGAGGCCGTCGCGATGGCGGCCGTAGAAGGGGCACGCGCCGCCGGAGCGGACATTGTCGATATCGGTGTCGTCACGACGCCCATGTGCTACTATGCGACGGGCAAGCTCGAGGTGGACGGAAGCCTCATGGTTACGGCCTCACACAATCCGCGGGAGTACAACGGGTTCAAGATGTGCCGTGAGAAGGCGATTCCGCTCTCGGAAGATACCGGCATCCGCGACATTGAAAAGCTGTGCGCGGGCGACATCGTGCCGGCGGCCAAGAAGGGCGCGATACGCAAGGTCGATATCTCCGCCGAATACGTACGCCATGTAGCCGGATTTGCCGGTGACATCCGGGCCCTGACGGTGTGCGTCGACACGGCCAACGGGTCCGCAGGCATCTTCTTTCCCGGGCTGGCCGCCACGCTGCCGATCAAGGTCCTGCCGTTGTTCTTCCAGCCGGACGGCTCGTTTCCGAACCACGGTCCGAACCCCATGAAGGACGAGAACACCGAGGCGCTTCAGAACCTGATCCTGAATGAGAAGGCGGATCTCGGCGTTGCGTTCGATGGCGACGCTGACAGGTGCATCTTCTTTGACGAGCTGGGCCACCGCGTCCCGAGCGATCTTGTCACGGCCCTGCTGGCGAGAGAGGCGCTGGCAAGGGAGTCCAAGGGCGTGGTGGTCTACGACCTGAGGTCGAGCGATGTCGTGCGCGAGGAGATCGAGCGTGCGGGCGGAGTTGCCGTGAGAAATCGGGTCGGACATGCGTTCATCAAGAACGTGATGCGCCGGCACAACGCCGTGCTCGGCGGCGAGCTGTCCGGGCATTTCTACTTCAGAGACAACTACTACGCGGATTCGGGCTTCCTTGCGCTGCTGAAGATGTTAAACATCATCTCCTCGGAAGGGCGGACGCTCTCGGCACTGCTGAAACCGCTCCAGCGCTACCACGCTACAGGCGAGATCAATTTCCACGTCGACGACCCCGACAAGCGGATAGAGGCGCTGGCCCGGGCCTTCGCCGATGGGACTCAGGATCGTATGGATGGGATCACGGTGCGATACGGCGACTGGTGGTTCAACGTCAGAAAGTCAAATACCGAACCGATACTCCGGCTGAATCTCGAGGCGCGAACGGCCGATACGATGACCAGAATGCGCAGGCGTGTCGAAGACGTCATCGCGGGGACATAGTTTGCGCCGGCGCGCGGACTTCTTCAAAGCGGAGGATTCATGACCACGACGCCGATTCACGCACGAGGGAAGCCCGGCCGCTTTAGGGCGCTGGCCGTGCTTTTTCTTGTCGCGCCCTTCGCGGTCCTGCTCGACGGTTGCGGCAAGGGTGAGGAGAGAAAGCTCGAGGGTGTCGGCGACTTCCTGAAGGAGAGCGCCAGGCAGGGAGGCGGCAAGGGCCCGGGGCTTCAAGGCGATGGGACCGTAATCAGTCGTCCTCCGGAGCTGCCGCCTGTCGAACGTTGCAGGAAGTGCGGCGAGCCCGCCGGCGCCAGGCACGTCTGCGGGGTCACGCGCTACTGCTCCATCTGCCGACGCGACATCGGCGAAGAACACATTTGCTTTTTCACAAGCATGTGTCCGAAATGCTACGTCGAAGGCGGGAACAACCATGAGTGCGGCGTGACGCACTTCTGCACCGTCTGCCGGCGGGATGTCGGGCCGAACCACCTGTCGGAACGGTCAACGCGAAAATGCTACACGTTGTACTGCTCGGTGTGCAAGGCCGATGTGGGACGCGACCATGTCTGCGGTGTGACGTACTTCTGCCCTCGGTGTCGCGCTGAGGTTGCCGAGAATCACGTTTGCGACCTTACGCGATACTGCCCTTCATGCAAGCGGGATGTGGCGGTCAGCGCATTCTGTCCCGCATGCAGTTCATGTCTCGGGCGAACCGGGACTGAGATCCCTGCGGCCGGTCCCAGGTGTGCCGCCTGCAAGGAAGCCGTGACCCTCAAGGCTTTCCGGCTGGGAGAGACGTTCACCTGTGAGAAGTGCGGCATCACCGGCCATCCGGAGCTGCGATGCAAGGTCTGCGACGAAACCGTCACGCCGATCGTTCATGTGTGTGGTCGGACGTTCTTCTGCCCGAAATGCAGGATCGAGGCGGTGCAGGATACGCACAGGCACTAACATGCCGACTGCCCGGGCGCGGCCTGGAATGCGCTGACGCCGAATTTCTCGGTGGAGACGAGCGACCCGAGACTGCGTCGTGGCCGGGCGGGGGGGGTCTCCGCAGGGATTCCGACGGTGAGGAATGCGACTACCATGTGATCATCCGGTACCTGAAGCGCTGTGCGTAGCTTCGCATACGTCTCGGGAAGGGCGCCGGTCAGTTCGTTCCCGAACGCGCCGATAATGCACGCACCAAGCCCCTGGTTTGTCGCCTCGATGAGGAAGAACGACATCGCCGTCGCCACGGCCTCAACGGTGCGGGCGATCTGGACCGCGGAGTCGCGCAGTCCGGGAGAGAACATCGGGTTGCTCAGGAAGGCCTTCTCGATGATGTCGTCGCTGACGTTCATCGCGCCGGCATCGCGGAGTTCCTTCAACCGCTCGCGCATGTTCTCGCGTTTCCATGCAGCGACGTTTCCGAGGCAGGCAACGAGGACGGGGGCCTTTGCAGCGTGGCGCTGGCCGCCTGACAACTGCATGACAAGGTCCTTGACGGCCTGGTCGCGGACCAGGATGAAATGCCAAGGCTGCGCGTTCTCCCAGGAGGGCGCGCGGCGGGCGGCGGAGAAGGCGGCC
>JAVHLO010000265.1 GCA_031082105.1 Planctomycetota bacterium | reverse complement strand
GCGCCGGAAGTCGCCACGATCTGGAGGTACCAGTAGTTGGCGTCAATCGGCGGCTCGCCGGCCTCCGGCGGGTTGACCGGGTTCGGAATCTCAACCTCGTTAACCGCGTTCGTAACCTGTATCCAGATTCCGCGCCAGGCGGGGACGGCGTTGCCTGCGCCGCCGTCGAATTGCGGTGACGCATCATAGTAGACGTAGCTTGACCCGTTCCACCAGTAGTAGGTGTCGGCGAGATTCACGCTGGCTGCCCAGATAGTGGTCCAGTTCGGCGCCACCAGGAATGGATGGCTGATCACATGATATCCGCGGAACTGGTTCGTGGAACTCTCGAACGGCGTCGGGCTTCCGAGCGTGGTGTACCCGAGGTTGTTCATGATCAGGTTGCCCCACCGGGCCGCGCCTGAATCCACGTCCACGAAGGTCTGCGCCGAGTACACGAGATATCCGCGGCCGGGCACGATCGTGTTGGTCTGTTGCCAGACTCGCGCGGTCTCGTTCCATTCATAGACGACCACTCCCGGAATGTCATCGCCAAAGATCGCCGCGACGGTCGCGTTGGCGCCGACGGGTACGCCGATCATGTTCCAGCCGTTGACCGGCAACGTTTGCGACGGCACGGTCATTGTGAATTGCTGAGTGGCCGACCAGCTTCCGATCGTGTTGTTCACGTCGCGGAACCGGATGCGCCAAGAGTACATGATACCCCACGTGAGGAAGGTCCCGTTGTACGGGATATCGGGCGAGAGCTCCCCGTTCGCCAGCGTGATGGCAATCGGCCCGATGTCCCAGTGAGTCACACTGGTGAAAGACGAATCTGTGGAGACCTGCAGGTAGTAGGCGTTCGTCGAATCGCCGTCCGGGTCATTGTGTCTGGCGCGGAGTTCGGGACTGGAGTCCGTCACGTTGAGAACGGGCGTCGCCTGCGCTTCACAGGTCAAGTCGGAGGGGGCGAGCGGCGGCGACGATTCCCAGATGAGCGTCCCGGCCACGACCTGGTGATAGGATGCCCCGCCGCCCGCGCCGGTCCAGCTCGCCATAACGACGTTGGCGGAGGCGTTGTTCAAGTACACGTTCTTCCCGCTGCCGAGTGTGAAGGAACTGTCGAAGCTGCAACCGGTGCACGTGCCTACGTACGCCGCTTCGATGGTCATGTGCCTGCCGCCGCTCAGGGCGTTAGTGAACGCAACGTTATTGAGATTCGTGACTATCGCCCCCGCGGCGATCCTCAAGCCGTTCGTGTTTCCCCCCTGGAAATTGAGCCTCTGCACGTTGAGTGTCCCGTTCACTGTGAAGGACTGTCTGAACGAGGAGGAAAATGCCATGACCGTGGGTGTCGTGCCTGAAGCGTTGAAAGTCCCATTTATGGTCACCGTGCCGGACGCGGCCGCAGTGCCGATCTTGATTGTCCGGTTTCCCGCAACCGTGAATATGCCGGTGACGAGCAAGGTGCCTGAGACATTCAGGTCCGATTGAAGGCTGAGCGTTGAAGTCCCGCCAACAGTGAGATTGAAGAATGTCGGCGCAACCGAGCCTTCAATAGTCTGATTCGTGCCGTTCAGGGTTACCGTCCCGGCGGTGGCCGTGAAGGCGCCAGTTCCTACCGTGGAGAACCTGCCGGCGACCGAGCAGGTCGCCGTGGAACTGACGGAGCCCCCGCCGGACTTGTTCACATTGAGGTTGTAGAAGGCGGTCGTGCCCGTAGACGTGTGCGACATCGTTCCCGCTGCGGTGCCGGCAAAATGCACCGTGGGCGGGCCGACGATCTTCACGTCCGCCTGTCCGTACATGATGGTCGTGCTGGGTGTTGTGGGGTATACGTTCCCGATCCCACGTACGGAAGCTTCAATTGTGACGTTTCCATACGTCCTCGGCAGCGTGTCGATAGAACTTCGATACGACGCGCCGGTGCCGGCCGCGTAAACAGCCACGACGAAGCTCTGGCCGGGCGATACATCAACGGGCGGAATGGGAACCCACACCCAGTTGTTGGCCGAGTTGATGTTGACCTGCTCCAACAGAATCTGAGTCGAGGCGTCCCACAGTTTCACCGTCTTGTTGCCGTTGAAGTAGCCGCCGAGCTCCGTAATCTGCCCCGCGGCGTTAACGGTGAAGCGATAGCCCATCGTGTAGTCCCAGGCAAGATCGGTGGTCAGCGTGCCGTTCTGGTTCGTCTGCCACGGCGTCTCCGTCCCGAGCGAGACCTGGAACGAACCCGAGTTCGAGTTCGTGAAGTTCTGCAGGATGGTAAACGTGCAATTCGCGGTAACCATCACTGCGGCAGTCTTGGCGATCGTAAGCGCATAGAAGGTCATGCTGCCGGTCGAGGAATTCGAGATCGAGGCTGCCAGAGTCCCCGCCATGGTGATAGTGCCGCCGGTAGCGCTGAGTATGGCGGCCCCGGCGTTCGAGAGGTTGCCGCTGATCGAGATCGTGCCGGTCGTCGGTTGGAAGGTCTGGCTGCCCAGCAGCGACACGTTGCCGCTGACGGCGATGGCGCTTCCGGCGGACTGGCTTGCCGTGACGGTAACCGCCGCGGTCTTGTTGACGGTCAGATTGTTGAAAGTCGTGGTGCCTGTGGAACTGTGCGAGATGCCGGCGGCGGCGGTCCCGGCGAAAGTCATTGTCCCGGCCGTAGCGCTGAAGCTGCCCGAGCCGCTGCACGTGTAGTTTCCGAGGATTGTCAGATCGAGCGCTGTGGACACCGTCACAGCGGCGGTCTTGGCAACCTCAAAATGGTTGAAACTCAGAATCGAGCCGGTACTCGTGTCTTGGATGGCACCGGCGAGGGTACCGCCAAACGTGAGCGTCGCCGTCGTCGGCGGCTCGAAGTCACCGGAGCCGGTGAGCACGAGGTCCCGATTGACGTTGAAGTTGCCGGCGGAATCAACCGAGACGACCGCGCCCTTGTTCACGGTGAGGTTGCAGAACGAGAGCTGCGGCGCCGCGCCCGTCGAGCTGTTCGCGATGGTCGTGGCGGCGTTGCCGGTCATGGCGACGGTGGGCGTGCCCGCCGACGCCGTCCACCGCGCAGTGCCGGTATTTGTGACGTTGCCTTGGACAGTGAGCGTGCCGCTGGTCATGTCGAATATCCCGCTGCCCTGATTTGTGAAGTCGCTCGTCACGGTCATGGTGCCTGCCGCGCTTTGGGAATAAGTAACGGTAACCGCCGCCGACTTGTTGATGGTTACACTGTTGCTGAACGTGGAGTTGCCGGTGGAGGTGTGCGCGATCGCGCTTGCGCCTGTGCTGCCGAAGGTCGTTGCGGCAGTCGCGCTGAAAGCTCCCGCGTTCGTGTTTCGATAGTCGCCGTTTATCGTCAGGGTCAGCGCAGTGGAGGCTGTCGAGCCGGTCTTGTTAATCGTGAGGTTGAAGAAAGTCGGGTTGGCGGTGCCGCCTATCGTCTGGGCAGCGCCTCCCGTGAACGTCACGGTGCTCGAGTTGGGCGTGAACGTGCCGTTGTTCGTCCAGTCGCCGCCAACATTGATCGCGCTCGTTGAGACGGCTGTCAACGTGTAGGTGTTCGGGATCGTAATGGAACCCGCCAATGTGAGGGTCGCCGCCGCAGCAGACCCGACCGAGAAACTGCCCGCAGTCCACGTCAGCGTCCCGTTGACCGTGATCGTCCTCCCATCTGCTATCGTGCGCGTTTGCGCCGTTGAGAGGGTCAGACTCCAGAAAGCCGTGTTCTGCGTGCCGCCAATAGTCTGCGGGGCGCCGCCGTCGAATGTTACCGTGCCGGCCTGCGGGGTGAACGTCCCGCCATCCCTTACCCAGTTGCCGGCCACGCTGATGGCGTAGTTTGTGACCGACACGTCAAGCGTACCGGCGGTGATGGTGAGCGTCCCATCAACGTCCAGCGCGCCCGCAAGTGTCTTCGCGCCTGTGCTGTTGACCGTGAAATTGTAGAACAGCTTGCCCGCCCCCGTCCCGCCAGTCGTTATGGTGGCCGCGGCGCCGTCCAGAGTGACTGTTCCAGTTCCCGCGGTGAACGTGGCGCTGTTGCTCCAGTTGCCTGCGACGTTGATATTGTTGTTGGCGGTGGCGAGCGTGCCCGCAGTAATTGTGAGCGCAGCATCCACGTCGAGCGCGCCTCCGAGAGTCTTGATACCAGTACTGTTGACTGTGAAGTTGTAGAACAGCTTTGCAGCGCCCGTCCCGCCCGTTGTTATGGTCGCTGCGGCGCCATCGAAAGTCACAGTGCCGGTCCCGGCCGTGAACGTCGCGTTGTTCGTCCAGCCGCCTGCAACATTGATGTTGTTGTTAGCGGTAGCCAGTGTGCCTGCGGTAAGCGTGAGCGCGGCGTCCACGTCGAGGGCGCCGCCGAGCGTCTTGATTCCCGTGCTGTCGACCGTGAAGTTGTAGAACAACTTCCCGGCGCCCGCCCCACCGGTTGCTATAGTCGCCGCGGCGCCGTCGAAAGTGACAGTTCCTGTCCCCGACGTGAACGTCCCGCTGTTGCTCCAGTTGCCGGCCACGTTGATGGCGTAGTTTGTGGCGGACACGTCGAGTGTGCCGGCGGTTATCGTGAGCACGCCGTCCACGTCGAGTGCGCCGCCGAGCGTCTTGATTCCCGCGCTGTTGACCGTGAAGTTGTAGAACAACTTCCCGGCGCCCGTCCCACCCGTCGTGATCGTCGCGGCCGCGCCTGTAAACGTCACAGTGCTCGAGTTCGGCGTGAATGTCCCGCTGTTCGTCCAGTTACCGGCAACATTGATCGCGCTCGTCGACACGGCCGTGAGCGTGCAGGAGCCCGGTATCGTGATGGCCCCGGCCAGCGTCAGCGTTGCAGCGGCGGCAGAACCGACCGACAGGTTGTTGTTCGCGACCGCGGTCCAGGTCAGTGTGCCGTTGATGGTGATGGTTCTCCCGTCCGCAATCGTCCGCGTCTGCGCAGTGGAAAGCGTCAGGTTGTTGAACGTCGTGTCTGCCGTGCCGCCTATCGATTGCGCGGCGCCGCCGTCGAATGTGACTGTGCCGGCCTGCGGAGTGAACGTCCCACCGTTCCTCACCCAGTTGCCGGCGACGCTGATGGCGTAGTTCGTGGCTGACACATCGAGCGTGCCGGCCGTTATCGTGAGCGCGCCGTCAACGTCAAGTGCGCCGCCGAGCGTTTTTATCCCAGTACTGTTGACAGTGAAATTGTAGAAGAGTTTCGTCGCGCCCGTGCCACCCGTCGTGATCGTAGCGGCGGCGCCGTCGAAAGTCACCGTGCCGTTTCCCGCAGTGAACGTGCCGGTGCTGTTCGTCCAGTTGCCTGTGACAGTTATGGCATTGTTGGCAGTAGCCAGCGTGCCTGCCGTGATCGTAAGCGCGCCGTCAACCTCCAGCGCGCCGCCGAGTGTTTTTATCCCAGTACTGTTGACAGTGAAATTGTAGAAGAGTTTCGTCGCGCCCG
>JAVHLO010000264.1 GCA_031082105.1 Planctomycetota bacterium | reverse complement strand
TGTCGACAGCGCTACCTGCGCCAACTGTGCCGAGAAGTACTCCTTTGCGCAGCTCGAGGATGGTTTCGGTAGATGCCGTCGCTGCGGCGGAGAAGTGTTCGACTGCACAGTCATCAGAAGGGTGTCAGGCGCGGATGTCGCGCGACTGTGCGCTGCGGCTTTCACTTGCGTCGATCCTTCCTGTATCTCCCAAAGTCTGCTGCTGCCCTTTGTCGCCGGCGACGGCGTCGACGGCGTCGACCTGTTCTACAAGATGGAGACCATTTTGGAACTTCGGGGGCTTGCTGGCATGGAGATCATCGCGTTCGAGAAGATGTCCGACTCGGAGAAACGCAGTTTCATCGTCTCGAAGAAGCGCGCAGAAATCGAACGCTGTCTGCCCGAAGACTGCGCCTTCTGCAAGAGATGCGACGTGATCTTCAAGAAGTATGACAACGACTGGAATCAAGACGGCCTGTGCTCGAAGAAGTGCCGCGAGATGCTTTCGAAGACAAAGACATGAAGACCTACTGGCGAGCGCGGATGCGGACATTCGTGACCTGCAACAGGACACTGCTGGGCGTCCTCATCATGTGGTTCATGGTCGCCTATCTCGTCTTCATCGTGTTCCTCGGAATCGACCCGCTCAGGGCGCTCGGCCACACATTCTACTCGCTCGAGGCGGGCGATCCGTTCTCCAATTTCTACCGGGAATGGGGTCCGAACATCGTGCTCGGCGTCCTTATCGGCATCATCTTCCAGAACGTCTTCGACAAGAGCTTTCCAGAGAGGAGCTGCAGGCTGATGGCGAAAGAGATGAAGGACCACGTCGTGGTCATCGGGTGCTCTCACTTCGGCAGGAGGATGGTCGACTATCTGAAGAAGACCGGGAAACCCTTCGTGCTGGTCGAACATGATCGCAACGTGGTGGACGACCTGCTTCGGGCGGGACTTCCGATCGTGATCGACGACGCGACCCAGGACGATGCGCTCGACGACGCGAGCGTCGCAACGGCCTCACTCGTGATCGTCACCGTCGACAACCTCGAGGCGGAGCTGATCGTGACCCGCAAGGTGCGGATGCGGAACAAGACCGCGCCGCTCCTCGTGCGGTGCTACAGGGACGAGTTCGTCGACATCCTCGAGACGCTCGGCGCGACCAGGATCCTCTCCAGCTCGAAGAGTCTCCTCGACCAGGTCATCGCGGAGCAGAAGCTGTGAGCCCCGTGAATCCGGGCCGCAACCATCAGAGGGCGGCCGCCGACTCGGCCCGACCATGAGCCGCCTGGCCGCTCGCCTATCCGCAATGTTTGTAGCAAGCCACGTAGCCCCGCAGGGCGGAGGGGCGTCTCCGAAGGAACGGCACTCCGCTGCGGCTCCGTGCCTTACTACAAACTGTGCTACTCGGATAGGCTGCTATGGCCCGCCTACCTCGACCTGCTGTACGACTGAAAGCGGTTGGGGAGCGTCGCGCCGGTGCCCGCCTTGAAGTCGCTCGAGCTCGTCGCCTTCTGGAGCGCGGAGACCCTGGAAGAGAGCGAGGGATGGGTCTTCTGAAGAACGGCGCACTGCGTGCTGCTGAGCTTCTGTGCCTTTTCCACCTTGACGAGGAACTGGCGCAGCCCGTCCGGATCATACCCCGCCGCCGCGGCATACTGCATCCCGAGTTTGTCCGCCTCGAATTCCTGTGACTGCGAGTGGCCGGTCTCGAAGAGCCGCTTCACGCCGAAGTCCGACAGGTTGCCCATCACGCGCGCGAATTCGCTCCTGTCGCCCCAGATCTTCAGGCCCGAGCTGAACGCGGAGGCGATGTTCGCCGTGCGGATATCGCCGAGGATGTGTTCGCGATCCACGTGTGCGATCTCGTGCGCCAGCAGTCCCGCAAGCTGCGCCTCGTTGTCCATCAGCCTCAGCGCGCCCTTCGTGATGAAGAAGTAGCCGCCCGGGCATGAAAAAGCGTTCACCTGGTCGGTGTTGAGCACGGCGAACTGGTGACGCTGGAGCTTGTGCCGCTCCTGTTGCCTGACGACCGTCTGGCCGACGAGGTTGACGTAGCGGGTCAGCGCCTCGTCCTTGCACAGGTTGCCGCCCATCGGGATCACCCGGGCGCCCATCGTGCGGCCGATCTCGACCTCGTATGCCTCGCTGATCGGCGCGATCGCCCCGTACATGCTGCTGGCGAACTGGAACTCGTCGCCGTAGCCGGTCTGCCCCGCCATCTGTTGCAGCGCCTTGCAGCCGGGCACGAAGAGCACCGCAAGCAGTGAACCGGAAGCGAGGAGAAGCGTCAGTATGAGCATTTTCCTTTTCATGTCATCTACTCCTTTGAAGTTCTTTTGAAATCCTCTTGGTCCTGGGGGTTCTGAATTCCCTCACCCTGACCCTCTCCCAAAGGGAGAGGGAACATACTCTACCTCAGCTTCCCCTCCTTGACGAACTTCTCGACCATGCCGGCGCCGACGATGGAGTCCTTCTGGCTCTCCATCCACTGAATGCTGCCGAAATCGCCCTGCATGTCCGTGTAGCGCGAACCGTCGTAGGGCAACCCGCCCCGCGCGCCGGACGCGCGGACCGTGTCGTCGGTCGAAGAGCTTCTGATCGTGCTGTCAAGTCCGCCGGACAGCCGCGCGCTGCCCGTCGCGGGCTGCGTGGTCGTCATGCTGTCCTTGAGCGCCCAGCCGGTTCGGCCGTCGCGGAGCTTGACGTTGAACCAATCGCCGTCGTCGCCGAGGACTTCGAGCGCCGTGCCGCGCTCGACCTCCGCGACCAGGTTGGCGAACCGGTCCGCCTCTTCGCGCACGGGGACGCTGTCCTCGTGCACCCAGACGGTCGTGGCGGCCACACAAATGCCGGCCACGAGCAGGGCGAGGCCTATGCCCCAAATTGCTGCCTTGTTCCTCATAGTGAGTCTCCTCCGAACATGGGAAAGAACAAACAATAACAAGGTTTTCTCACCGCAAAGACACAGAGAGCGCAGAGGACGGAACTGGAGAGGACGTCTCTGCGTCCTCTGTGTCTCTGTGGCTATCTCGGTTACGGCTCTAATACGCTGCCGTCTACTTGGTCTCAAGGTTCGTCGCCGTATCCCAATCCGCGGGCGGGGGCGATTCCATGAAGCGCCTGCACTTTTCCAGGAGGAGCTTGGACGGGCCGTCTCCCGGAAACTTCTCGAACAGCCGCTTCAGTATCCCCTCGGCCTGCGTCCATTCGCGGGAGCGGTAGAGCGCCAGCGCCTGTTCGTACATCGCGGCCAACTCCTTCAGTCCCGCGACGCCGGATGCTTCGAGGTCGGGCGCGTTCAGGGCTTCATAGATGGCGACCGGTATCTTCTTTCCTTTCACGCGCACGAGGTCGAGCTCGCGTACGACGAACCGGTCGTCGAGCCCCGCCCTCGTCGAGCCGCTCACTATAATACCGGCCCCGTACTGCTTTGTCAAGCCTTCAAGACGCGACGTGAGGTTGACGTTGTCGCCGATGACGGTGTAGCTGATCTTCTGTTCGCAGCCGATGTTGCCTACGACCATTTCGCCGGTATGGACGCCGACCCCGATCTTGAGAAGCGGCTTTCCCTCCTGTTTCCACTTTGCTTGGAGCCTTGAGAGCGCCTGCTGCATCTCGCACGCGGCTACGACTGCGGTGGCCGCGTGCTTCTCATCGTGGCGCGGCGCGCCGAAGAAGGCCATGATCCCGTCGCCGATGAATTTATCGACCGTCCCGCCGCGCCGCCAGATTATCTCCACCATCACCGCGAGGTATTCGTTGAGGAGCGAAACCACCTCGCCGGGCTTGAGCGTCTCCGAAAGGGTAGTGAAGCCCCGGACGTCGGAGAACATCACGCTCAGCTCGACGCGCTGGCCAACGTCGGGGCGGAGCTTGTCCGAATCGAGGACGAGCTCTTCCACGAACTCGGGCGCGACGTACATCCCGAACATCCGCTTGATGCGCAGCCTGTGGCGGCCCTCGATGAAGTAGCTCACGGCGGAGGCGTTGGCGAATGCGAAGACGACGCCGACCATCGGCGCGGCGACCTCGAGCCAGACGTGGAGCTTGACGAAAACGAGGTACGCGGCGACGAGATAGCCCGCGAGCGGGAGGATCGTGAATACCACCCCGCGCCAGAACGCGTGCGACATCGTCACGAAAGTCGCTGTGGCGAGGCAGAGGACCAGGGCGAGCGCCCATTCGAGCGCCACCGGTGCGCGCGCAAGGCTGTCGCCCTGCAGAAAATTGCTGAGGATCGTAGCCTGGATTTCCGGGCCGGGGTGGTCCTTGTCGACCGGGGTGGGATGGATGTCGGTCTCGCCGACGCCGGTCGCGTTGACGCCGACGAGGACGATCTTGTCCTTGAAGACGGACGGATCGACCGCGAGCTGTTCGCCCTGCTTGCCGAGCCTTCTGTAGGAATCTATGACCGCGCCCGCGCCGTAGCGTGTGAACGTGAACTCGGGGCCGTACCACCAGATGAGCATCTCGCCTTCGTCGGTGAGCGAAAGCTCCCTGCCAAGCACTGTGAGTTTGTCAGCGCGGAACGAGGCGCGCGTCCCGGTTATCATCTGGGTGGTCGCGATGGCCAGGCAGGGGAACAGCCGGTCATTGTAGCGGAAGAACGGCGTGACGGTTCGCACGACGCTGTCGAGAGGGTTTGCGAACACGTTGATGGCGCCCGCGCCGGCGCACGCCTCGGCAAGCACGGGAGTGGGAACGAGCACGCGCTGCTGGGGTTCGAGCCTGTTGAGAAACCGCTCTTTTGGCGTCTCACTGCCTGTCGGATCGGACGGGGCATGCGAACCGGGCCCAAAAAGAGCTTGCGGTGTGACAAAGATGCGCGTGAGGAACCGGTCCCGCCGTTCTGCTTCTCCCAGTGTCTCCTGCGCGGCCGTTCGGCCGAAGACGATTGGAAGGAGGCACGTGATGTTCTTCATCTCCGCAGCGAACTGTTCGTCGGACTTTCCCTTCGGTTCTGAGAAGATGATGTCGAAGACGACCGCCTTGGCCCCTCCCTTGCGGGCCATCTCGAGGATCGCCTTGTGACAGAACCGGTCCCAGGGCCAGCGGTAGCCGAGCCCGGCCATGAAGGCGAGGCTGGTGTCGTCGACGAGGACGATGACGATCTCGTCACTCGGTTTGACCGATTTCTGGGCGAGCATGAAACGGGCGTCGAGGGTGAGGTTCTCGAAGGACTGCAGCACGGGCAGCAGGAAGAGGAGTCGCGCGATCACTGCGCACAGCGCGCCGGTGATCAAGGCTGGGAGCACGCGGTGCGTGAGCGCGTGTTTACGACGGAGGCCGGAGAGTTTGTCTTGGACCATCGCCTGAAGCTACCAAAATGCGCGAAGGAAATCAAGGATGCGCATTGCCGACGATCGGGAGGGCGAGGCTCCTGCCGAGCCGGGACGGTGAGGGAGCGGCCGTCGATTT
>JAVHLO010000263.1 GCA_031082105.1 Planctomycetota bacterium | reverse complement strand
GTCTTCTTCCGAGAAGCGACGGCACTCCGCTGCGGCTTCGTGCCTTACTACAAACCTTTGCGAATGATGCGGGTTAGCCACTTTTCTTCATGAGCACCACCCACTGGCTGTCCACGACCTTGTCCCCGCGCTGGTTAAGGACCGGGCAGTCGAAGGTGACGGTTCCGCGGTCCGGTTTGGACGACTCCTTTTTTTCTAGGACCTTGAGGACCAGCCGGATCGTGTCGCCGAAATTGACCGCGCCGGTGTACTTGATCGTCATGCTGAGCAGCGCGATCGAAGTGCCCTCGAAGATGCCGAGCTGGTTCGCGAGCCCCGTCGCGGCGGACACGCAGAGCATCCCATGCGCGATCCGCGTTTTGAAGGGAGTCCCCTTCATGAATTCCTCGTCCATGTGGAGCGGATTGAAATCGCCGGAGATTCCGGCGAAGTTGACGACGTCCGCCTCGGTAATCGTCCGTGACGCGGTTTCAAAGGTATCGCCGACCGCAAACTGATCGAATGTCTTTCCTTTGGGTATGTAGGCCATCTGGAATCTCCTCAATCCCGGCTCGCCAAAGTCGGCTCAACGCAAAGTGCGTCCAGAAGAACGGTCATTGTCATTCCCGCGAACGCGGGAATGCAGAAAGCTGTCTCACGCCAACCGTCGGCGGGCCGGCTACTTGTCCTCGGGGCCAGGAGCCGGCGTCTGCAGCTGCTCCACCATCTTGGCAGCAGCTTCGTTGGTCGGTGCGCGAACCGCAATCTGCTTGAACATCTCCAGGGCGTCCGCGCTCTTGCCGCCGGAGTAGTACGCATATCCCAGGAGAAACCTGAGTTCCTCGTTGCGCGGGTCCAGTTGGAGCTTGCTTTCGAGACGGTCAACCCACGCCTTGAATTCATCGTTGCTGCCGAAGCATTCGACCAGCAGGCCCGGTGGGAACTGCCCTCCGCACTGCTTCACCGCCTGGAGCAGCTCCTGGTAGGCACTCTTGTAGTTCCCGTCGAGCAGATAGCTGTCCGCAAGCCGTTGGCGCAGGAGCCAGTCATCGGTGTTGAATGCCAGCGCGGCGTAGAACTCATGCGCCGCCACACCGAACTGCCGCTTCATGTAGAAATCCAGGCCGGTCGCGACGCGCTGCTTGTATTCCCAGCTCAAGGCGGGCACGGGCCGCTCTTCGGGCAGAGACTCCATCGGGCGCTTGTCTGCCGGCTTCGGAGCGCGGACATCCACCGGGGGCGGCGCCTGGATGCCGGCGGACGGGAGCACAGGCTTGGACTCGGTCGAGGCCAGGTCCGATTCCGCCTTTGTGAGCCTGTCCGACAGCTCGGCCACGTGCGCGCCGACGGATTCGAGCCGGTCGCGCTGGTTCAGCAGCTCCCTCAACACCGCATCTTCGCGCCCGCTCTTCTGTTTCATCGAGTCTTTGAACTGACCCACTTCACGCTGCACGGACTCGACGTCGTCGCCGACGCGCTGCACCTCCAGCGTGCTGCGGATGCTGAGGGCGAGCATGATCACGAGCGCAGCGATAAGGGCCACATCCTTCAACCCGACGCCGCTTGTCATTGGAGGCCTCCTCTTGCGCCGCCAGCCACGCGGATGTCGGTCAACCTGTGAGACGTCAACCGGTACACTCTTCGTCCGCCGTTTGCAGCTGCGCGGCCAGTCTCGGTGATTCTAGCCCAAAAGCGGCGTGCAGTCAAGGCTTTCAGTCGTGCCCGCGGCAGGCCTTGATCGGGGGGGATCCCGCCGGGCGGTCTTCCCGCCCATGGCAAGATTCATCTTGTCCGAACTGAAAATGCTCCATTGGACTGATGTGGCGGAATGAATTTCACCCCCGCATCCACGAGACATGCTCGCGTCTATTTTGTCCCCCAAAAGCCTTGACACCCCGCGACGGAAAGTCTATAATGCCGCGATTAATTCAGACTTGCGCCTCGACAGGCGCACAACATGTAGACTGGAGATGCACCGTGGATGTCATCATGAGCGGAGCGGGCGAGGTAAGGCTCTCCGACGTGGACGCCGCCCGGGAATGGATGCGCGACAACAAGTCGCGCGCGCCTGTGGACAAGGTCATGAGCGAACACGAGGCCGTCGCGCGGTTTGTCCACGACGGCGACTACGTCAGCTACGACCTCAGCTCGATGGTGCGCGGGCCGATGTCGCTCGAACGCGAGATCGTCCGGCAGCGCAGAAAGAACCTCTGGCTTGCGGCGAAGTTCACGCTACTCGACTCGACCTTGCTGGTCGCGGGAGGCTGCGTTTCGAAGATCGACGTCGGGTTTGCCGGGCTGGGCCGCACACTTTTTTCCGCCATCGAGACGGGGAAAGTACAGGTGATAGACTGGTCCAACGGCACGCTGGCGCTTCGCCACCTCGCGGGGGCGATGGGCGTGCCGTTCCTCCCGACACGCGCCCTGCTCGGAACCGACACGTTCAAACACAGCGGCGCGAAGGTCGTTGAAGACCCGTTCACCGGCAAGAAGGTCTGCCTCGTCCCGGCGATCCACCCGAACGTGGCCATCATCCATGTCAACCAGTGCGACATGTTCGGCAACGCGCGCATCTTCGGGCCAAGCATCAGCCCCGTCGAGACTGCGATGGCCTCGAAGAGCGTGATCGTCTCCACCGAGGAGATCATCACCACCGAGGAGATCAAGAAGAACCCCGGCCGGACGACGCTCCCCTACTATCTTGTGAGCGCCGTTGTCGTGGCCCCGCACGGCGCGCACCCCGGCACGGTGCCGGGATTGTACACGTACGATTCAGGGCATCTCGACGAGTTTTTCAGCGCGCGCGACGACGCCACAATGAAGAAATACCTCGACAAGTACGTGTACGGCGTGAAGTCGCACGACGAGTACCTCGCGCTGATCGGCAAGGAGAAGCTCCAGAGCCTGCGCGAAAATGAAATGATCCGTGAAGGGTATTCCGCCTAGTATCCTGTGTCCACAGGATCCTGAAAAGAATTCAAGATCATGGCGCCATGTTCGCGGGCCACAGAATCACACGGAAGCACACAGAAGAACACGGAAGGAAAGAGGAGTGCGTTCAAGAGAATCCGTCGGCAGCCTTCTTGAGCCGTGTAGGGCTCTTGTGTCCTTGCTTTCGTTTCTGTGTATTTCTGTGTCCTTCTGTGGCTTCCAACAATGTGCTCGGGCTTGAATGACGGCGTACCGTAGCCAGGCGCAGTAAGCGTATTCGGAGAGACCAGGATGTCCGGCAAGCCAACCGAACGGAACTACACCGAAGTCGAGTTCATGATCTGCCTCGCGGCCCGGCTGATCGAGGACCAGCGAAGCGTCTTCGTCGGCTACGGCATGCCGCAGATCGCCGCGATCCTCGCGCAGAAACTCTACGCCCCGCGCATCTGCCAGGTGTACGAGTACGGCGCGATCGGACCGGAGGTCGCGACCCCGTTCCGGCGCAACATGATGGCGGACGCGCGCAATAGCTACCGATCCTTCGCGTGGACCACGATGAACACGATGATCGCCACGGCCTCGAGCGGTTACATCGACTACGGCATACTCGGCGCGGCACAGATCGACCCGTTCGGCAACATCAACTCCACAATGATCGGGAAGGACTACACGCGCCCGAAACTGAGGTTCACCGGCAGCGGCGGCGGCAACGAGGTCGCTTCACTCTGCTGGAAGACCATCCTCATCATGGAACACGAGAAGCGGCGGTTCCTCGAGAAGATCGATTTTGTTACATCGCCGGGTTACCTCGACGGGTCCGAGCAGGCGCGCGAGCGGGCCGGTCTGCCACGTGGGACCGGGCCGCATCGGGTCATCACCTCCATCGCCCTCTTCGACTTCGACGCCGCCACCCGTCGCATGCGGCTCATCGCGACGAGAGAGGACATCACGCCGGAGTTCGTGGTCGAGAACATGGAGTTCAAACCGCTCGTGGCGCCCAGCATCGACCGGCTGAAGCCGCCGACGCCGGACGAGCTGCGCATCCTGAGAGAGGAAATCGACCCGGAGCGCGTGGTGATAGGACGGGTGTAGCCCGACCTGTTGATGATCTGGGAGCGCCGGCATCCCTGCCGGCTCTCTCTTGTAACGGGCCGGCTGGGAAGCCGGCGGTCCAGATACGACGTCGCGCTGCCGGCTTGCCTTCGTTCGCGATAGTGTCTGTCTACGAATCGCGGCAAGGACAATGCGCATCTTCGGGGCAGGACGCACGGTCCCGCGGGGCGGACCGGCGTTTCGGGAACAACGGCAGTCTCGGACTCGCAGTCCAATATTCATACTCACGGGAGCACTGAATGCTGCTTACCATCCCAGGAGTGCAGATACTCGACAAGATCGCGGAGGGCGGTTTCTCGATCATTTACCGCGGCAAACACCTCTCGCGCAACGAGACCGTGGCCGTGAAAGTACTCCGGCCCGAGAAGGCCAAGCAGGATCCGGGCTCGGTCAAGTCGTTCCGGAACGAGGGCAAGCTGCTCAAGGAACTGCAGCATGAGGGGCTCATTCGCGTCTTCGAGGCCGCAACCAGCCCGGTCGACTACATCGTCATGGAGCTTTTTGCCGGCGACAACCTGCGCCACGCGATGGCGAAGATCTCGAGCTCGGTCCGTCGCAGGTGGCTCAATATCGCGCTGTCCGTCGGCGGCACGCTTCATTACCTCCACTCGAAGAACGTCATCCACAAGGACATCAAGCCTGAAAACATCCTCATCAGCCCGGAGTACAAGACGAAGCTGATCGACCTGTCGATCGCCGAGACGAAGGGCGGGTTCCGGTTCCCGTTTTCGAGCAGCCGCATCCAGGGCTCGTTCTCGTGCATGTCCCCCGAGCAGATACAGGGCAAGTCGCTCGATTTCCGGTCGGACATCTACTCGTTCGGCTGCGTCCTCTTCGAGTTGATCACCGGTCAGCCGATCTTTCCCGGAAAGACGCCCGACGAGGTGATGCGCCAGCATCTGCGCGAGCAGCCCAGACCGGTGCGGTCGCTTCTTCCCACGGCCCCGCCCGAGATCGATGCGGCGCTGGGCCGGATGCTCGCCAAGAACGTCCCGGACAGAATTGAGGACATGAACCTCGTCCTGTTCGAGCTGCGCAAGCTGCACCGACTGGGCTGGACCCCCACGCAGGGCGGAACACGGCGCCAGAAGTCGACCCTGATAAAGCTCCGCGACGCGACCGTGACGTATGAGGAGGTCTACGAAGACGATCCGTTCAAGTTCACGATGCAGAACAGGTGCACGCTGGCCAACATCACGCGCAGGACGGTGGAATTCCGCGGCCGCCAATGCCTGAACGTCGGCCAGTTCCTCGACATGCTCCTCTTCTTCCCCTCCACCTCGAAGCCCATCAAGGCAAGGGGCAAGATACGGTCGGTGGAGAGGGTGACTAGCGAGAATTACTACCGCACCATTGCAGCTCTCACCATGGTGGGAAGAGAGTACACCGAGA
>JAVHLO010000262.1 GCA_031082105.1 Planctomycetota bacterium | reverse complement strand
GATCAGGATCCATCCCGAGGTCGGACACGAAGTCCTTGCCGTCATCGAGTTCCCCGGGCCGGTCGCCGGCATCGTGCACCAGCACCAGGAGAGACTCAACGGGTCGGGCTATCCATTGGGGCTGTCGGGCGATGAAATACTGATCGAAGCGCGCATCCTCGCCATCGCGGATGTCGTTGAGGCCATGTCTTCGCACAGACCCTACAGGCCTGCGCTCGGCATCGAGCGCGCCGTCGCGGAGATCGCGGCGAACAGGGGAATACTCTACGACCCCGAGGTGGTCGATTGTTGTCTCAACCTCATCAATCGCGAAGGGTTCCGGTTCGAGGAGCTGCAAAGATGATTTCTGGAACCCGTTGAGCCCGAGGTTCGTTAAAGATACTGGAGAGGCGTGTAACCGGTCCGACTCCGGTTTTCGCCCGGAGTCCGGGACAACGGGCGGGCGGCGCACGCTCCTCTTGGCGAAGGGGGCAGGGGGTTGTTGGGGAACGCCGGCATCTATTCGGAGCCTTACTGATGAATGCAGGATCGCAAGTGAAGCCGCGCAGCCGTCCGCTGTGGCGGATTCTCGGCTGTAGCGCACTCCTGTTCTTCGCCGCGGGCGCGCTTGCCCAGACGCCGCCGCAGGGCTCCGATCTCCGCGGCCCGGCCGACGATACCAAGAACCTCAGAAGCGAGTATGACAAGCTCTGCCAGAAGATGATCAGGCTTGCGGAGAAGCTGCGCTCCACGCACCCCTACTACGCGGACAAGCTTGAACAGGCCGTCCAGCTCGGCGAGAAGAGCCTCGTGCGTGAAGATATCGACCGCCTCGTCGGGTTGCTTGAACAGGGACAGAAGGGACTTTCGCTTGACAAGGCCAGGAAGGTCGATGAAAGCATCGTCGAACTGATCAACTTTCTCGAGGACCGCCAGGATGCGCGCGATATCGAGAAGAAGCTCAAAGAGCTGCGAGATTCCATCCAGCAGCTCAAGAGCATCCAGGATGAGCAGCGCAAGAACCTCAAGGAGACCAAGGATCTCAACACGGCGCAGAACGAGGCCGCTGCCAGGATGAAGGAAGAGTTGAAGGACCTCCTCGAGAATCAGAAGGAGCTTCGCGATGAGACGGGCGCGGACGCATTGTCGAAGCTGCTGTCGGAGGTCGACGCCGCGTCGCAGGAACTCGATGGGCTGCAGAAGGAACAACAGTCCCTGCGTGACGAGACCCACGCCGCTGCCAGGACGGCCGGCAAGGACGCGATGGATATCGGCGCAGCCATCGACAAGCTCAAGTCCATCGCAGAGCGCCAGCAGCAGGCGCACCGGGCGCTGCGCGAAAACAACATGGCGAACCAGGACCTCGCCGACACCGCCGCGCGACTTGACAAGCTCATCGAGGAACAGGCGGACCTCGCGAAGGACACCGGTGAGGCGGCGTCCGGCCCAGAGGGCAGGCTCGCCGAGGGGCTTGCAAGACGACAGGCCGCCGCTCTCAAAGAGGCCGAAGAGCTGGCGAAGCGACTGAGCTCAATGGCGGATTCGGCCGGAGAGAAGTCGCCGCTTGCCGAAGCCGACAAGGCCGCCAACGAGGCCGCCGGCGAGATGGACCAGGCCGTCAGTGATTTCGAGGACCAGTCACTCGGCTCCGCAAACAGGGCGCAGGAGAGGGCCCTCGACAAGCTCAAGAAGGCCCGCGAGGCGGTCCAAGCCGCCGCAAAGGAACTTGACCGGTCCTCACCCGCGTTGAGCGCCGACATGGCCGCTCAACAGGAGAAGCTCGCTGGTGAGGCGCAGGAGGCCGCCAAGTCCCTCGAACGCTCCGCCGAGTCCGCTGAGGGCGGAAACGCCGCGCAGGCCTTCAAGGAGTCGGGCAAGTCGGCCCAGAACGCCGCCGGACGCATGAGCGAAGCGGCAAAGTCCCTCTCAAACGGCCGGCAGGATGACGCGCAACAGAGACAGGAGAGCGCCATGACCGCGCTCGAGGACGCCATCGCCGGACTCGAACGGTTGAGAAACCAGTTGTTCCAGAAGAACCAGCCGGAGCTCGATAGGACCGCCGCCAAACAGCAGGAAGTGTCCGACAAGACCGCCAAACTCGGCGACAAGCTCCGCTCTATGTCCGCCGCGCCGGCAGCCAAGTCCGATCCGGCCGCCTCTTCCTCCATATCGCGCGCCGCGTCACAGACCCGCCAGGGCGAGCGCAAAATGGCCGACGCCCGCAAGCAACTCGGCGGCGCCAATCCGCAGGACGCCGCGAAAGACCAGAACTCCGCTCTCGACAGCCTCAAGGCCGCCAAGGAGGAGCTTTCGCGGCTCAGAGACAAGCTCGCCAAGGCCGTCGAAAACAAGGAGGATCTGAAAGGCCTGAAAGATAAGCAGAAGAAACTCGAAGAGCAGGCCAAGGCGCTCGCCGACAAGCTGGCGCAGAGCGCCAAGGACGCCGCGGAGAAAGGCGCCGGCTCCGAGTCCGAAGGGATGCAGAATGCCGGCTCCAAATCGTCGAGCGCCGCAGGCGAGATGGCCAAGGCCGGCGGCAAGATGGACCAGGGCGACCGGCAACAGGCCCAACAGAATCAGCAGCAGGCCGAGGCCGAACTTGAGAAGGCTATCGCCGAGCTGGAGAAACTGGCAAAGCGCGACCCGACCCAGGAAGAAAAGTACGCCCTTGAGCGGCTTGCGCGGAAACAGGAAGAGATCGAAAAAAAGACGCGCGAGCTCAAGGAACAGATGGAGCAGATGGAGAAGCAGAAGAAGGCCGCCGAGTCGGTCGGCAACGCAGCGGAAAAGATGAAATCCGCCTCCTCCAACATGTCCGGCGGACAGCCCAACCCGCAGCAGGCGGAGCAGGACGAAGAAGAGGCGCTCAAGGACCTCGAGGAGGCAATGGAAGACCTCGCCGCCGCCGAACGCGAATACAACTCCCTGATGCAGGAACAGGTCCTGTACCAGATCGAAAACGATTTGTCCAAGATACTCGGTGAACAGAAGAAGATCACCGAGGCCACGGTCGAGGCCGACTTTGAGGTCAAGAAGCTCGGCGGAGAGCTGTCGCGCGAGATGCGAATCGCGCTCAACAAGCTGGCCGATGGACAGGGCGCGCTCGCGGAGGGATGCGACAAGCTCGCAAAGCAGCTCGAGGAGGCCAACGCGTCGGTATTCCCCTGGGTGCTGGGCACCATCGCGGACGACATGCGGCTCGTCCAGGAATTGCTCGGCGAGAAATACAATCGCACGGACGACTACACGCAGGGGGTACAGCGTGACATCGAACGGAAACTCAAGGAACTGATCGACGCCCTCAAACGCGAACGGCAGAAACGGCGCAAGGAGCAGCAGGACCCGGGCAATCCGGGAGGAGGAGGAGGAGGAGGAGGTCCGCTCGTCCCCCCGATCGCCGAACTCAAGATGCTGAGACAGATGCAGCTCAACCTCAAGCGCAAGACGGAGGAGTTCGTCAAGGCGAACCTCAAGAACCCCGAGGCCGCCAAGGGGCTCGATCCGGTCCAACAGATGATACTCCGCCGCCTGGCCGCCGAACAGGAGAACCTTGCCGATAAGACGCGTAACTTCGCGGAGTCAATGCGCAAGATGGTGCAGGAGGGGAGATGACCGACTGCCTGACATCTTCCTGTTTGCGCGATGCCCGTCACTCTGAGGAGCCGACGGCGATCCCGCCCGGTCGATTCATGAAGAAACGCGGACATGCCATTCCGAGCCGCGGCGAGAAATCGCCGACACACTGGAGACTGGATTTCAGCGAGACCTTGAGTCCAGGGCATTGGAGATTCCTCGCTGTGGCTCGGAATGACGGTCTGTCGGGCTTTTCCCCGGATACGCGAATGGTCCCGGCCAAGAATCTCCATTGTCGCGCCGCCTCATCCCGGCGCTTCCGAAGTTCCTCCGCGCCGCTGGGGATCGCCACTGTAGTCGCAATGCTCGTGTTTGCCTGCGTCGCGCTCGCCCAAGAGCCGCCGGCAATCAAGGAACAGGTGCTTCTAGAGCTGCCAGCCGACCTCTCGCTCGACGCGCTGAAGTCCAGCCCCGATTGCCGTCACGTCGCGTACGTCGCCACCGCAGGCAACTTGCGAAGTCTCATCCTTGACGGCAAAACAGTTGCCGCCTGCGAGGGGATCGTCGAGACCAGCATCGTCTTCAGCCCCGACAGCCGGCGTATCGCGTTTGTCGTACAGGAAGCCGCGGGCTACCGCGTGATCATTGACGGGAAGGAGGAGAAGCGCCAGCAGAAACTGGGCGCGCTTGGCGTGAGGTTCAGCCCGGACAGCAAGCGGTTCGCTTATGAAGCTGAGCGGGACGGCAACTGCTTCCTCGTCATTGACGGCAAGGTGAAGGGCCAGCATGAGGGGCTCGCCGCCGGGACTTCCATTTTCAGCCCGGACAGCAAGCGGGTCGCCTACCTTGCCGGAAATCGGAACAAGTTCTTCGCAATCATCGACCATGAAATTGGCAAGCACTACGAGAGCGTGGGCAAGGAGGGGGTCGTTTTCAGCCCCGATAGTAAGAGGACCGCGTACATCGCCCAGAACGAGGGGATGATGTTCGCGGTCGTGAATGGCCGTGAACTCGGCCGGTACACGTCCGTGTCGAGCCCGGTCTTCAGCCCGAACAGCAAGCGATTCGTGTACGTGGCCCAGACAGGCTCGCTCTGGCGGGTGGTTGTCGATGAGGCCGGCGGGGGCGAATACGAGACGGTCAACGATAAGTTCCTTGTGTTCAGCCCGGACAGCAAGCGGTTCGCCTTCATCGCGATGGAAGAGGGCAAGTGGCGCGCGGTGATCGACCGGGTCGAACAGCCGCTGTACGAGACCGCGAGCGGGTTCGTGTTCAGCCCGGACAGCAAGCGGTTCGCGTACGTCGCGACCGATGGCGGAAAGTCATTCGTTGTTGTGGACGGTAGACCCGGCGAGAAATACGATGGGGTTGCCGAGACCGGCGCGATATTCACTCCGGACAGCAGCCGCATGGCATACTGTGCGCGCAAGGGAAGCGCGTGGGTGGTGGTGGTCGATGGCGTCGAGAGTGAATTGCGCGAACAGGTTGGCGTCTGCGGCGTTGTATTTTCACCCGACGGACGTCACGTGGCGTACTCGGTCAGGATCGGCACCCGATGGTGCCTTGTCGTCGACGGAAAGGCTGTGAGCGAGTACGATGAGATCATCACCGTGCGCGGAGCGAGGATCATCTTCGATTCGCCGAATTCGGTTCACTACCTCGCGAGAAGGGGGCAGACGATCCTGGTAGTCGACCAGGTTGTTGACGCCGCGCCAAGCCCGCCGGAGAAGTAGCCGTTTTCGCTGGGTGAAGTGTGATTCTGAGGTTTGTCCGAAAGCCCCCTGGGGGGATTTGGGTGGTGTCCGAGAGTCCTCCTTGGGAAAGGGGGATTTAGGGGGTTGTCCCCGCCGCCCCGCGCCCGAAGGTCAAAGCTGCGGC
>JAVHLO010000261.1 GCA_031082105.1 Planctomycetota bacterium | reverse complement strand
GAGGTACTCGGCGATCTGGGCTACCATGACATTCCGGACGCCGACGGCATCGCCCCGACCGCGAAAGACTCCGAAACCAGGTCCGGGACTCCGATGTTCGAGGTGAAAACGGGCATCCCGCTCGACCGCGCGATCGAGATGGTCAAGTCCGGCGACCTCGCCGCCATCCTCGAGATACCGCGCGATTTTTCGAAGGCCACGATCGCGCATAATTACCAGCGCGTCAAACGGAACCTGGTCGTCGGCGGGTTCGAGTACGCGGTCACCGTCTTCAAGGGCCTCACGGGCCAGGGCGATCCCGATTTCACGAGGCAGTTCAAGGAGGAGATGGAGCGGCTCGCCAGGGGCGAGCAGAGCCTTGATGAGAGCGAGCTCTTCACGGACCGCATGACCGGGCTCGACACCGAGGCGGAAGCGGTCATTCGCCTTCGCGGCGACATTGCGGACATGCGGTTCGGGCTCGTCGCGCGGATCGTCGATGTCGTCATCGCGGAGTTCCTCGCCGCGGCGGAGGCGGAGGCCAACTCGACCGTCTTCAAGAACCTGCCGTTCAAACCGCCCGCGGACAGGCCGCGTGTCACCGTGTCGGTCACCGACATCAAGGAGAGGCGATCGAGCATGTTCGACTACCAGGTGCCCGGCCTGATAATCTACGCGATCATGCTGCTCACGATCCACGTAACGGCTTCGCTGGCCGCCGAGGAAGAGAAGCGCACCCTCGAGCGCATGAAGCTGACTCCGATGACGGGCGCGAACCTGCTTGGTGGGCTCATGCTCGCATGGCTGCTCGTCGCCGTGGCACAGGTGCTGCTCCTCTTCGGGACTGCTCTCCTCGTCGGCTACGAGCCGCAGGGGTCCATCGGGTTCGGCATCGTCATCGGGCTCATTGCGGCGGTGCCGTCAATCGCGCTCGGTCTCGCGCTCACCTCGTTCATCAGCAAGGAAAAGCAGGCCAGCGGGCTGGGAACGCTGGTCGTCGTGCCGCTTTCCTTCCTGACGGGCGCGTTCTTCCCGATCCCGAACCCGACGCTGATACCCGACCTCCTGGGCAGGCGGTTTGGCGTCTTCGATATCCTTCCATGGACTCACGCGATCCGCGCGATGCGGCTCGTCGTAAGCTACGACAAGTCGCCGGAGACGGTCTTGTACGATCTTGCCTGGACACTCGCGCTCGCGCTCGCGCTCTTCGCGCTGGGGGTCGCCTTGTTCACGCGGCGACGGCTGCGGCGCGGATAGGCCGAATGCGCTGTTTCCTTGAAATGGACATTTGGCCCGGTTATAATCGTATTGAAGGAAGAGCGATTGCCTGCAATAAGTACTACAATCCGACAGAACTCTGTTTTTATGGCGAGGTTGTTCGCTCTCTTGTTCATCCGTTCTTTCGTTTTTCAGTTCTCTGGTTGCGGCTCTGCTGCGCTTATCCGCATTGTTAGAGGTGTGAGATGCCCGAAACAAAACCCACGGCAAAACTGCAGAGGATTCTCGAGATCATCGAGAAAGGGATCGACGTCGAAGGGTTCAAGGAACTGCACTGGGCCGGCACGTTCGAGGACTACCTGAAGCTGGTGCTCCAGGATCCACGCTACGTGCGCAACGCGTTCCAGCGCGTCTATGACATGCTCATGTCCTACGGGCAGGAGGAATACACCGAGCACCGGGAGAAGCTGGTCCGGTACAATTTCTTTCTCGACCCCATCGACAACGGGAAGGACGCGATCTACGGGCTCGAACGCAGCATGGCTGCGCTCGTCAATGCTTTCAAGTCGGCCGCCAACGCGTACGGCACCGAACGCCGCATCCTGCTCCTTCACGGGCCGGTCGGCAGCTCGAAGAGCACGATCACGCGCCTGTTGAAGAAGGGGCTCGAGCGCTACTCGCGCACGAAGGACGGCGCGCTCTACACGTTCGGCTGGCAGACGCCCGAGAAACCCGACGAGTACGTTGACTGCCCGATGCACGAGGAGCCGCTGCGCCTTCTGCCCCCGGACACGCGCGCCGCCATCATGGCCGAGATCAACAAGTCGCACAAACTCGAGTTCGAGCTCAAGGTCGACGGCGACCTCTGCCCCTCATGCCGCATGACCTACAATGAACTGCTCCGCAAGTACAGCGGCGACTGGCACAAGGTGGTCAATCACGTGCGGGTGCGCCGCCTTCTCCTCTCCGAAAAGGACAGGGTCGGCATCGGTACCTTCCAGCCCAAAGATGAGAAGAACCAGGATTCGACGGAGCTGACCGGCGACATCAACTACAGAAAGATCGCGCTCTACGGCTCGGACTCCGACCCGCGCGCGTTCAACTTCGACGGCGAGTTCAACATCTCCAACCGCGGCGTCATCGAGTTCATCGAGGTGTTGAAGCTGGACGTGGCCTTCCTCTACGACCTGCTCGGGGCGTCGCAGGAACATGTCATCAAGCCCAAGAAGTTCGCCCAGACCGATATCGACGAGGTCATCATCGGCCACACCAACGAACCGGAGTACAAACGGCTCCAGAACAACGAGCTGATGGAGGCCTTCCGCGACCGCACACTCAAGATCGACATCCCGTATAACCTCAAGCTCGACAGCGAAATCAGGATCTACAGGCGCGACTACAACAAGGAACGGATCAAGGGCCGGCATATCGCGCCGCACACGATCGAGGTCGCCGCAATGTGGGCCATCCTCAGCAGGCTCCAGGAACCCAAGAAGGCGAGCCTTCAGCTTATGCAGAAGCTGAAACTCTACAACGGCAAGACGCTGCCCGGCTACACGGAAGACAACATCCGCGAGCTCATGCATGAGTCCGAGCGCGAAGGGATGGAGGGCATCTCGCCCCGGTACATCCAGGACAAGATCTCGAACGCGCTTGTCAAGGCGGGCGAGAACGGGTGCGTTAACCCGTTCATGGTGCTCAACGAGATCGAGGAAGGCCTAGGCCACCATTCGCTCATCACCTCCGAGGAGATGCGGAAGCGTTACGGCGAGCTCCTTTCTCACGTGAAGGAGGAGTACGAAGACATCGTCAAGAACGAGGTGCAGCGCGCCATCTCGGCGGACGAGGAATCGATCTCGAGACTCTTCTCGAACTACATCGACAACGTGAAGGCGTACACGCAGAAGGAGCGTGTCCGCAACCGGTACACGGGCCAGGACGAGGAACCCGACGAGCGGCTGATGCGCTCGATCGAGGAGAAGATCGACATCCCCGAGAGCCGCAAGGACGACTTCCGGCGTGAGATCATGAACTACATCGGCGCGCTGGCGGTCGAAGGAAAGAAGTTCGACTACAAGAGCAACGAGCGGCTCCAGAAGGCGCTCGAGCTCAAGCTCTTCGAGGATCAGAAGGACACGATCAAGCTGACGAGCCTCGTATCGAGCGTCGTGGACAAGGACACGCAGGAGAAGATCGACATCGTCAAGAGCCGGCTCGTGAAGAGCTACGGCTACTGCGACACCTGCGCGACGGATGTGCTGAGCTTCGTCGCCTCGATCTTCGCCCGCGGGACGAGCAAGGAGTAGCCGAACACGGGTGAGTCATCGGGTGGTCCGACAATGCGGCAAGTGAAGCGCCAGCCTGGAAAGAAACGCGGTCTGCAGCGGCCTTTGCCGCACTACCATGCCCCTGTCATTCCCGCGAAAGCGGGAATCCAGTGGTATTCCGACGGACACAGGCGAGACGCCTGTGCTACATTGCATGATAAAGAAGATTGACAAGGACCACGCCCGCTTCCGCCACATAATCCGCGGCCAGATCCGGAAGGAGCTGCGTAAGTATGTGAGCAGCGGCGAGTTCATCGGCAGGCAGGGGAAGCGCTACGTCAGCATCCCGATACCGCGGATCAACATCCCTCACTTCCGGTACGGCAAGAACCTCAAGAGCGGCGTCGGCCAGGGCGAGGGCGAGCCCGGCACCCCGATCGCGCCTGGCGAGCCGGGCCAGGAACCGGGCGCGGGCGATATGCCGGGCGAGCACTTGCTCGAGGTCGATGTCACACTCGAAGAACTCGCAAGAATCCTGGGCGAAGAACTCGAGTTGCCGCGTATCAAGCCGAAGGGCAAGCGCCTCATGCCCTCCGAAAAGACCCGCTACACCGGCATCAGCCGATCCGGACCGGAATCGCTCCGCCATTTCAAGCGCACCTACAAGGAGGCGCTGAAACGCCAGATGGCCTCCGGCCTCTACCAGATGGATAATCCGACGATCATCCCCATCCGCGAGGACAAGCGCTACCGGTCGTGGCGGGTCAAGGAGGTCCCCCAGACGAACGCCGTCTGCATCTACATGATGGACGTCTCCGGCTCGATGGGCGACGAGCAGAAGGAGATCGTGCGTATCGAGTCGTTCTGGATCGACACGTGGCTTCGGTCCCAGTACAAGAAGCTCGAATGCCGGTACATCGTCCATGACGCGGTGGCGCGCGAGGTGGACTATGACACTTTCTACCACGTGAAGGAGAGCGGCGGCACGAAGATCTCCTCCGCCTTCGGACTGTGCAACGCCATGATCCGTACGGACTACGACCCGTACGAATGGAACATCTACCCCTTCCACTTCTCCGACGGGGACAACTGGGGCTCCGAGGACACGAAACACTGCATGGAGTTGCTGGAGAAGGAGCTGCTTCCGGCCTCGAACGTGTTCTGCTACGGGCAGGTGAGGAGCGCTTACGGGAGCGGGCAGTTCAAGAAGGACCTTGACGAGCACTTCACCGACGAAGAGAGGCTTATCACGTCAGAGATTCGCGACCGCGAGGGGATCTACGATTCGATCAGGGACTTCCTGAAAAAGGGCAGGTAGCCGGCAGTGTGGCACGCGCAGCGCGGACGCAACCAAGGGACGAATGAACGGCAGAACGAAAGAACCGGCAAACAGCAGCACCGAAGCGACTTTGTCGCAAGCTTTGTCGCAAACTTCGTCGTGAACCTTGTCGTAGACTTCGCCGCAGAGCTTAGCGAGAGACTTTCCTCAAAGAGAACGATCTTGCGCGACTGTAGCACAGGCGTCCCGCCTGTGCGCGCGGGTCCCCGGCTTGGCGCATGTCCCGATCCGCACAAGATGCCGTGATAAGCGGCTCGACAGGCAGCAAGCAGTTGCATGCAAAGGGGTGGGCACGCATTCGGCAGGAAGTCCCAAGACGTGTTTTGCGGACAGGAAGCGAGAACTCCGCATCTTTTGCGGATCAGTCCAATTGTTGTGAGACCTCGGGAGCAGAATGTCACCTTCCTTGCATAAAGAGGTTGCGCGTTTTCGTCACTGGGCGGTGACGCGCGATCCGTCCCACGCGCTGCACTTTCCGCCCGAATGGGAGTGCGACTATCCGCACTGGCAGGATCTCTATGCGGCTGTGGCGGCTGCGCTCGAGAGCCCGGTGACCGAGAGCTCGAAAGAGGAGCTCCTCTTCGCACTGGCTCGAGACAATGAGGACGAAGTGATTCTTGACTTGCTCGTC
>JAVHLO010000260.1 GCA_031082105.1 Planctomycetota bacterium | reverse complement strand
AAGTTCGGCATGACAGCGAATCGAATTTCATGAATGATCCGGGCCAGGAGTAATGCCGTGAAGGTGCTGATAACAGGTGGAGCCGGCTTCATAGGATCGCATCTTGCCGACGCGCTCCTTCGCAGAGGAGACACCGTGTGCGTCGTGGATAACTACTCCACGGGCCGCAGGGACAACCTCTCGTCCAACCCAAACCTGACCGTCATCGAGGGCACCATCGCCGACGCAGCCCTGACCGCCTCGGCGTTCGACAGGTCTCGCCCGCAGGTCGTCGTGCACGCGGCGGCGTCCTACAAGGACCCCGACAACTGGGCTGAGGACTGTTTGACGAACGTGCTCGGGACTGTCAATGTCATCAAGGCCGCGAAGCAGATCGGCGTCCGCAGGCTGGTCTATTTCCAGACTTCACTGTGCTACGGCCTGCGTCCCATCGAGCAGCCAATCACGTTGAAGCACCCCATCATGCCTGAAGGCAGCAGCTACGCCCTCAGCAAGACTGTGGCGGAACAGTACATACAATTGAGCGGGATGGAGTACATCTCCTTTCGCCTTGCGAACGCCTACGGTCCCAGGAATCTCAGCGGGCCGCTTCCGACGTTCTATCAGCGACTCACGTCCGGTAAGGCCTGTTTCGTGGTGGACACAAGGCGGGATTTCATCTACGTGGACGACCTGATCGATGTCGTTGTCCCGGCAATTGACGGGAAGGGCCGTAGCGGGCCGTATCACGTATCCTCGGGACGCGACTATGCCATAGAGGAATTGTTCGACGAGACCGTCAAGGCGCTGGGCGTGAAACTCGACCGCGAGGTCGAAGTGCGGCCACGGAACGCCGACGATGTCAGCACCATTCTGCTGGACCCGTCGCAAACCCTTCGTGATTTCGCGTGGAAGACCACAACTCCGTTGAGCGCCGGCGTGAGAAAGTCGATTGACTGGTACAAGCGCCACGGAATCAATCAGACCTACACTCACCTGAAACCCAGCGATGCCAACAAGTAGCCTCCTGCTCGCGCTTTCCAGAAAGAGCTTTGACGGTGCACGAATTCAAAGGACAGACGGTACTCGTTGTAGGAGGCGCGGGTTTCATCGGCGGCAATCTTGTGAATATGCTGGTCGGAGCTCACCCTGCCCGTGTCTGCATCGTCGACAACCTGCTCTCGGCGGAAGAAGCCGGGATACCACGAGACCCCATCGTCGAGTTCATACGAGGTTCCATTGCCGACGACGACGTCCTCATGCGTCTTGAAAACAAGTTCGACTACGTCTTCCACCTTGCCACCTTTCACGGCAACCAGAATTCCATCGCAGATCCCATCGCCGATCATGACAACAACACGCTCACGACGCTGAAGCTGTTCGAGCGGATAAGGTCCTTCGACAGACTGAAGAAGGTGGTATACTCTTCCGCGGGTTGCACGGTCGCCGAGAAGACCTTCGATGCCGCCGACGCCACCCACGAGGATGCCCCCGTCTCTCTGCAACAGGACAGCCCGTACGCCATCTCGAAGATCGTGGGAGAGTTTTACTCCCTGTACTACCACCGGAGACATGCTCTCCCCGTTGTCAGGGCGAGGTTCCAGAACGTCTACGGCCCCGGTGAGATACTGGGGGCCGGCCGGTGGCGCGGGACCCCGGCCACGGTCTGGCGAAACGTCGTGCCGGTGTTCGTGTACAAGGCAGTCAAGGGGCTGCCCTTGCCCCTGGAAAACAACGGCATCGCAACGCGCGATTTCGTTTTCGTCGATGACATCTGCCGGGGACTCCTGGCGTGCGCGACGCGGGGCAAACCGGGCGACGTGTACAACCTAGCAAGCGGCGGCGAGACCGGCATTGCCGACCTCGCCGCGGCCGTCAACGACATTGCAGGCAATCGCGCCGCCGTCGAGTCTCTGCCGCGCCGGGAATGGGACTCGGCCGGCAAGAGGTTCGGATGCACCGAGAAATCCCGGCGCGAGCTCGGGTTCGAGTGTGCGGTGCCGTTGCGCGAAGGGCTGAAACGGACAGTCGCCTGGACGCGCGAGAATCTGCCGCTGATAGAGCAATGCATCGCGAAACATCGCGCGGATCTCTAGCCGGAATTGTCCGTGTATCCAGGGAAAGACCCGACAGACTGTCATTGCGAGCCGCGGCGAAGCAATCTCCAGCACAGCGGCGACCGGATTTCAGCGAGACTCTGAGTCTGAGATATTGGAGATTCCTCGCTGCGGCTCGGAATGACATGTTCATGTTTCTTCATGAGTAGACCGGACCAGATCGGCAGGATCATATGAAACTGGGCCTTTCAAAAGTGAGAACACTCGTCTGCTACGGGCAGTACTCGGACTCGCTGTCATACTACGAGGACTGGCGAAACGCGTTCTGCAGGTCAGCGGAGTTTGGCACAACGACCTTCGACGTCTGCCGCAGATCCGATCCGTCACGCTTCAGAACATTGGCCAAAGACGCAGAGTTGATCGTCCTCCTTCATTCCACCAACGCGGATACGCTCGACTTTCTGCGGCCGTATGAGGGAATTCTGGCGCAGCGCGCCTGCAAGCTCATAGTTTTCGTCGGAAACGAACTGAACTACCCGCCGCCACTGGTCGGGATGCGCGACAAGATCCGGTTTCTCGACACGGTCCGCCCTGATTTCATCGCCACTCAACTGCCGCTCCAAGCCGGCACGAAACTCTACGAGGATGTCAACGGCGCCATAGTTGTCTCCATCCCGCACGCGCTCGATCCGGGCATATTCTTTCCCGCGATCCCCGATTCGCAGCGCGAGATCGATATCGGGGTCAGGTCAAGCAGGTATCACCCCTACCTGGGCGATTCGGAACGCGTTTCTCTGGTAGAGTACTTCCTTCAAGACAGTCACGCCCCGTCGCTCGTCCGCGACATCAGTCTGGACTACAACGACAGACTCGATCCGGCCGGCTGGGCGGGATTCCTCAACAAGTGCAGGGGAACACTCGCTACCGAAGCGGGCACCTACTTTCTCGAGAAAGACGACGCCACCGTCACGCGGGCCGCGGAACATATCAGAGTCAGCACTACCTGGCTGCAGAGGCTGTCCGCCAATCTTGCAGCCGCCGGCAATAAGAGGCTCGTCCCACAGGCAGTCAGGAGCGGGATCAAGACGCTCTTCAAGAAGGTCAGCCCCAGGCGCAAGTACTTTGGGGATTTCTTCCTCTCCGGAAACGGAAAGGAAATCGTCGAGAGGTTTTTCAAGGACTGCAAGGAACCTCTGAACGGCAAGTGCATCTCATCCAGACACTTCGAGGCCATCGGCACGAAGACCTGCCAGATCATGTTCCCCGGCGAGTTCAACGGCATCCTTGCCCCGGGCAGGCACTACATCGCATTGAGCAGAGATTTTTCCGACATCCAGACGGTGCTGGCCAAATTTGCGGACGAGACGTTGAGAAGGCGAATGACGGATGAGGCGCTGGAATACGTTCTCGACTGCCATACCTATGCGCACAGAATGAAACAAGTGCGCGATCTCCTGGATTGAAATGTGCGGAATAGTCGGAATCGTCAGCCGCGACCCGGTGCCCGACGACTTGCTCGTCCGCATGCGCGACACGCTGGCGCATCGCGGGCCTGACGGGCAAGGCGTCTTCCGCGCCTCAACGGGCGGAAACGGCCCCGGACGATTCCACGTCGCGCTCGCGCACCGCAGGCTCTCCATCATCGATCTCTCCGACGCCGCGGGCCAGCCCATGACGTCCGCCGACGGCGCCTGCCATATCGTCTACAACGGCGAGGTCTACAACTACGTTGAGCTGCGCGAGGAGCTCCGCGGGCTCGGCGAGGTCTTCCGCACGCAGGGCGATACCGAGGTGATCCTCGCCGCCTACCGGCGCTGGGGAACGGGCTGTCTCAGCCGGTTCAACGGCATGTGGGCCTTCGCGATCTTCGATTCGGCCAGGGACCTGCTCTTCTGCGCGCGCGACAGGTTCGGCATCAAGCCCTTCTACTACCGGGTCGCCGAGGGATGTTTTGTTTTTGCGTCGGAGATCAAGGCGCTGCTCGAATTCCCCGGGGTCGCGCGCGGGTTCGACGCGCCGAGGCTCGCGGACTTCCTCGCAGCTTCGCTGCTCGATCACACGGGGCACACCTTCTTCGCGGACATAAGACAGTTGCCCCCGGCCCATTTTGCCACGTACTCCCATGGAAAGCTCCGGCTTGACCGGTTCTGGAGCCCCGGGCCGGCGCGGGAGACTATGCGCGGCGCCGCCCATGAACAGGCCCGACGGTTCCGCTCGCTCTTCCGCGACGCCGTCCGCATCCGGCTCCGATCGGACGTGCCTGTCGGCACCTGCCTCTCCGGCGGGCTCGATTCGTCCTCGGTCGTCTGCACCGCGAACGAGATCATGTTCGGCCCGGATTCGCCGGTCCGCCGCGAGCTCGTCGGCGAGCGACAGAAGACTTTCACGGCAAGCTACGACGACCCCGACTTCGACGAGCGGTCCTTCGCGGATGAGGTTGTCGCGAAGACCGGCACGCGGGCGCACAATGTCTTCCCGGGTCCGGATGAGCTCCTGGCGGAACTCGACCGCATAGTATACCACCAGGAAGAGCCGTTCGTCTCGACCAGCATCTTCGCGCAATGGTGCGTGATGAAGCGGGTGAAGGAAGCGGGCGTAAAGGTGCTGCTCGACGGGCAGGGAGGCGACGAACTGCTCGCGGGCTATGACAGCTACTTCGCCGCTTTGACTGCCGACCGCCTGAGGGCGATGCGGATCCCGGCGGCGCTGATAGGCATGTGGAAGGCCTCGCGCCGCCGCAACCTCGGTATCGGCTGGCTTGCGAAGCGCGTGGCCTTTTTCCTGATACCGGAATCGGCGCGTGCGGCGTTGCTCCCGATGGCGCAGAGGGGACTTTTCGATTGTATCGACCCCGGTTTCTTCCGCGCGAACTTCGCGGGCTGGCCCGCCCTGCCGAAGGAGCACAGGCGCGACTCGGCGGTGCAGGGCTGGAGTATTCAGCAGCTCACGACGTCGAACCTCACCGCGCTCCTTCGCTACGAGGACCGGAACTCGATGGCCTTCTCGATCGAGGCGCGCGTGCCGTTCCTCGATTTCAGACTCGTGGAGTTCATCCTCGGGCTCGATTCCGAAGAGAAGATCACGGCGGAGTGGACGAAGCCGGTGCTCCGCAAGGCAATGAAGGGCATCATCCCGGACAAGGTGCGCCTCCGCCGGGACAAGAAGGGGTTCGAGACGCCGGAGGCCGCGTGGTTCCGCGGCAAGATGGCGAGCATGTTGCGCGACGTCGTCGGCTCCCGGAGCTTCGCCGAGCGCGGCGTTTTCAACGCGCCGGCGGTGAAGAAGTCGCTCGACGCGTTCATGAGCGGCAAACCGTCGCTCACGACCCGTCAACTCTGGCGCCTGATAAGCGCGGAGCTGTGGATGAGGAAGTTTCTGGATCGCAAGTAGCCGCACGAC
>JAVHLO010000025.1 GCA_031082105.1 Planctomycetota bacterium | reverse complement strand
AGCACGTTTATCGCCGGGCCGGAGTACAGGAACGCGCTCGCCGGCCCGAGCCCGGCGCCGAGCTGGTAGATCCCCGCGAACATCGGCAGCACGCTGCACGAGCAGACTGCCAGGATGGTCCCCGCGAAGGAGGCGATCGTGTAGGCGAGAAGCTTGTTCGATTTCGGGCCGAGATAGCGCAGTACCGACGCCTGCGAGAGGAACGTGATAATGGCGCCCGAGATGAAGAGCGCAGGCACCACGCAGGCAAGCGTGTGGTTGCGGGCGTACCACTGGAGCAGCTCGAACGCGCCGAGGATCGCCTCCTTGATTTTCGGCGAGTTGAGCGGCAGGAAATAGGCGATCAGGAAAATCCCGATGAACCACGCGGCAATCTTCAGCTCTTTCTTCATTGTGTATGCTCCCGAACCAGTCCGTTCACATGCATGAGAACAATCCCGCAAGAGAAACCCTTGGTGTCATGCCCCGACTCGTCGTGGCATCTCTCTCGCCGTGGGACAAGGAGATTCTGAAATAAGTTCAGAATGACAAAACGGTTGTTGTCTTCAGCGGAATCAGAAAAGAAGATATGGAGATTGTCCATGCTTCGAGTCTCCTTATCTCCGTAGTCTCTTTATCCCCCTTGCCACACCGGGCTTCCGCGCGGTGATGCTCAGACTGGTCACAAAATCGCCCGGCTTCGAGCCGCGCGGGAGTTTCTTTGCGATCTTACGATAGAGCGGATCGGACCAATCGCTCATGCTTTCGATATAGTCCGATTTCGCCTTGAACTCGGCGTTGACGAGTCCCGCTTCCTTAACCATTCTGCGGGTCTCGCTCACGAGCACGGCGCCGGCGACACAGCCGACGAGCGCCTCGACTGAGGCCCGGACGGCGGCCGGCAGCGGCCGGAGCAGCGCCAGGTCGGACACGGCGACCCGCCCGCCCGGCTTGAGCACGCGCGCGATCTCGCGCCAGACCTGCGGCTTGTCGGGCGAAAGGTTGATCACGCAATTCGAAATGACGACGTCCACGCTGGCATCCGCTGCTGGAAGGTGCTCTATCTCGCCCAGGCGGAATTCGACATTGTCGAAGCCGGATGTTTTCCTGAACGACTCCGCGTTCTTTCGCGCCTTGGAGACCATGTCCGGCGTCATATCGACCCCGATGGCGCGCCCTTTCGGTCCCACTTTGCGAGCGGCAATGAACACATCGAAGCCGCCGCCGCTGCCGAGGTCGAGAACGACCTCGCCCGCCTTGAGCGTTGCAAGGGCCGTCGGGTTTCCGCAGGAGAGCCCCATGTTGGCCCCGTCCGGGAGCCCGGAAAGTTCCTTGTCGCCGTAGCCGACGGCCCCGGCGACCGCGCCGGGCGACGGTCCCGCCCCGCAGGACGAGGCGGCGCAGCACGACCCGCCGCTCCTGGCAATCCTGCCGTACTCCTCGCGCACGATGTCACGAGTCCTGTCCCCTGCCCCAGCGCAGCCACAAGCGGCCTTTCTCTTCTTCACGACTTGCCCCCTGCAATGTGCTGAGAATCTCCGCCCCGGCAATACTATCTCCTGGACTTCGTCTTCAGCACGGACTCGACGCAGGAAAAGAAGTCCATTACGCACGGGCAGCGCAGGGTGTAGTACACCTGCGCGCCGCGCTTTTCGTCGGCGACGATCCCGACGTTCTTCAGCACCGCCAGGTGCTTCGAGATTGTGGAGATATCGTCGCCGACCATCCCGGTCAGCACCTGGACGCACCGTTCACCCCTGGCAAGCTCGTCGACCATGAACAGCCGCGTCGGGTGCGACATCGCCTTGACGATCTTCGCCCTGCCGGCATAACGTGTCCGTATCTTTGCATCCATCGCGCATCTCCCGAGTCACTAGTTGCTCATTTTACCAAATTGCCAAACGATGTCAAGAAGAAAATGACGGGCGTGAGGGCTGAGACTGCGGGGGAGAGCGCTTTCCGTCTCACCGCTCATCCAGCGGGGCGGAGCGGGTGGATTTCCGGTCCGGCAACCTGGAGGAGAATTCCCCCTGGCCCCCTTTTACGAATGGGGGGAAACGAATGACGGGCGGCGCGCCGGTCTATGAAGCGTTTATCGCGATGATGATGGCGATCGCGCCGACGAGGACGACCAGCCCAATGATGACCAGGATGACCGACCCCATCATCATCTTGCTTCTCACCTCGGGCGGGAACTCGCTTCGCGCGACCTTGCCGCACTTCAGGCACTCGAAGCCGCCGAAGGCCGCGGCAAGAAGCGCGCCAACCAGCCCCCCGGCCCGCTGTGCGCCTTCGTGAGATCCGCGCGTGACCGGCCCTCCGCACTTCGGACATTGATAGGCCATCGAAGCACCTCCAAAGGTCCCGAAATATCGCGCGTCCCGCGGACAACTGCCCCAATTATGCCGTCGCAGCCCCGCTGGGTCAAGAAAAAACGGCCCGCCGATGGATTCGTCGACACATTCATCTATCCGACATCCTCGAACACGCCGGTCGCCATGTTCTTCCTGACCTTGTCGTGGTCAAAACACCTGCCGTTCATCGCCACGTACACGCCTGGCGGGAGCACCTGGGCGAATGCGATCGCGCTCCCAAGATTGAACAGCCCGTCGGAACTGCCGAACGTGTACGGCCGGATCGCACCAGTGAGCACCACCGTCTTCTTTCTCAGCTTCTTCGCCAGCAGGCCCGCCGTGACGGTCATCGTGTCCGTGCCGTGCGTGATGACGATCCTGTCCGTATCGGACCTCCGGCACTCGGCCAGGATGATCTCTCTGTGCGCGTCGGTCATGGAGAGGCTGTCCATGAGCATCACGGGGACGACCTCCACCTCGACCATGCACCTTCCGAGGCGCAACATCTCCGGCACATGCGTCGTCTTGAAGAAGAGCTGGCCGTGCAGTTCGTCGTATTCCTTGTCGAACGTCCCGCCTGTTACGAGGATTCTAACCTTCATGGTCTTCTTCCCATACTGAGAATCAGGAAGGCGGCGCGAACCGCCACAGATTTCCGGCGGATTATAGTCTTCGGCAACCGCCAAGTCAAGTTAAGGAAACGGTTGGGATTCATTGATGGTGCAGGATCGATTGTCGATAGAGCGCGCATGTAGGGGTGGCGCGTCCGGAATCGCGCAGGAGACCCGCGCCACATGAGAAACCCGAATCGCACGGCAATCTTGCACAGGCCAGGCAAGCGCCACCCGCAGAATGCGCGACGCGGGCGGCGCTTGAATGTCATATGCGGGCACACATGCAGTCAAGCCCACCTGCAATCGTCTGTCTTTCCGCGTTCAATGGCGCGCCACCCCTACCGACAGTCGAGTCCTGCACCTGTTCATTGACACCGCGCCGCCCTTGCTGTATACTTGCGGGCATGGAGAACATCCGAACAGTCCCGCCCCTCCCGAAACGGAAGCTCGACGCGCACAAGGGCGATCTCGGCCGCGTGCTGGTCATTGCAGGCTCCGTCGGCATGGCGGGCGCCGCGTGCCTCTGTACGGACGCCGTCCTGCGGTCCGGCGCGGGGATCGCTGTGCTCGGCACGCCGCGCAGCATCTATGCCGTGCTCGCCACCAAGATAACCTGCGGAATGGTCAGGCCGCTGCCCGACACAAAGGACGGCACCCTCTCCACCGCGGCGCAGTCGGCGATCTTCGAGCTCGCGGACAAGGCGGACGTGCTCGCGGTCGGGCCGGGCCTCTCCCGCCATCCGGACACGTCAAAACTCATCCTTTCGACAATCTTCAGGGTCGCGAAGCCGGTCGTCTGCGATGCCGACGCGCTCAATATCATCAGCCAGGACATCCCCGTGCTGAAGAACATCACGCAGCCGATAGTCCTGACCCCGCACCCGGGCGAGATGGCCCGGCTCGCGAAGAAGACGATCGCGGAAGTCCAGTCGGATCGCGAAGGGATCGCGTTCGATTTCGCCAAACGGCATAAGATCACGCTCGTTCTCAAGGGCGCGGGCACCGTGGTGACCGACGGCAACGCGCTCTACAAGAACAACACCGGCAACCCGGGCATGGCCACCGCGGGAAGCGGCGATATCTTGACGGGCGTGATCGCCGGCCTGATCGCCCAACAGATGTCGCCGCTTGACGCTTCGGTACTCGGTGTGTACGCCCACGGACTTGCGGGCGACATCGCTGCCGAAAAGGTCGGGCAGGTGTCGCTCATCGCGACGGATATCCTCGATTCCCTGCCCGCGGCGTTCAAGCGCGTAGCCGCGGAGAACCCAAGCTGACTTGTGAACACTACTCGGTCGGGGAGAAGAGAGCCCGCTTCATGACGCAAATCCGAGCATGTTCCCGGCCAAATCCCAAAGCCCAACAACCAAGTCCCAATGAAATCCCAAAACCCAAATCTTGGCGGAATTCCAGAATGCATTCTCGCATGTCAAACGGTCTATTGAGATTTGGGGCTTGGGATTTTGTTGGGATTTAGGATCTAGCTGTTGGGATTTTCTCGTCTACCTGGCTGTGAGACTGTTCAGGGCAGTTGAGCTACGGAGGCCATGGGCATAAGCCGCAGAAGACTGGTGTGCTCCATCCTCGCGATACTCGCGCCGGCTGCGCTGTTCTTCGGTTGCGCCGGCACGGACAGGCCCCCGCGCCTCCTCACCTTCGCCTCGGTCCCGCACGAGGCCGGGCTATTTCGATTGCAGCTCGGTGTCGACCCGGCGACTCTCCTCTCCGACATGAAGACCGGCTCCGCGGACCGGCGCGAGCGCGCGCACCAACTCCTCGTGTTCACCGGCGAGGCCTGCGCATCGGCCGCGAAGGAACTGGGCCGTGAAGACGACTGGGAACTGCGGGCGGAGGCGGCGGGCATCATCGGCGAGGCCGGCGCGGACTCGGGACTCGAGACGCTGGTCGAGCTTGTTGCCGACCCGAACTGGTCGGTCCGCAGGTCTGCCGTGCGCGCGCTGGGGCCGATTCTTGCGCGCGCGGCGGCCGAATCCCCGAGAGGGTTCACGGACGACGCGGGGAGCGAGTCCGGCGGCAGATATGTCGGGGCTGTCTCTGCGCTCGAGAATGCGCTGCACGACGAGATCTGGGCGGTGCGCCAATCGGCGGTCCTTTCACTTGAACGGCTCAGCGGCCCGCGAACGATCGTACTCCTGGTCCACGCCGCCGGCGATCAGAGCGACGACGTGGCGCTTGCCGCGCTTTCGGCCCTTGCCGACGAATCGACCCGGCCGCTCTTCGAGGAGGTGCTTGACTCCAAGTGGCAGTCCAAACGTGAGAAGGCGCTTCGTGCCCTCCGACCCGGCATCCGCGACTCGCCAGTTTCGGCGCGGTCCGGGCAGATTCAGGAAGAGTCGACCTCCCGCGCGGCCGCCCTGCTCGCGGTCCGCGCGCTCGAACGCATTGGAACAAGAGACGCCGCGCGCTCGCTCGAACGCGCATGCACGGCCCCGGCCGGGCCCGGCGGACCCGACTGGCGCGTCCGCGCTGCTGCGGCGGGCGCGGCCTGCCGGCTCCAGAGGAAGGGACTCAGCATCGATCCGCATCGCCTCGATGGCGTATTCCGCGACCTCGCCGCGCGGCTTGTTTCGGAAGACCTGAGCGACCGGCAGGAAGCCCGGACGTTCGTCGCCGGCTGCGGCGCAGCAGCGGCGCCCGCGCTCTTCGATGCATTCAAAAAGGAACCGCGCGACCAGAACAGAATTCTGCTCATGGAGTCGCTGCGGGACTCGTTGCAGTCCGCGGCAGCCGGCGACAAGGCGTCGCGCCTTCCCGGCCGGACGGAATATCTCGACGAGGTCCTCCGCGACTTCCAGTCGCTCTCCCCGAGATGCCAGGAACTCGCCCTCGACTGGTCGATCGAAGCATTCGGTCGCCTGGAATCGCTGAGGACGCTCGCGTCGGCCACGCGAGTCGCGAGCCCCGAAGTGCGCGCGAAGGCCATCCTCGCCCTCTCGCAGTTGCCCGTCCCCGACGGCACCGGGTCTGGCCCCGACCCGGTCGGCGATATCATCGGCGAACTCCTGCTAGACCCGGCCACCCGCGCAGACGCGCTCGAAGCGGTCGCACGCAGGCCACTCGAATGCTACCGGCCGGCGCTCGAAGAGCTGTATGCGCAATCGAGCACGACGCGCGAGCGGATTGCGATACTCAACGCGCTTGCGGCGACCGGGCGCGCAGCCTTCCCGGATTTCCTGCTCAAGGCCTGGGAATCCGAACGCGACCGGTTCATGAGGAGCTGCCTGCTGACGGCCCTCGCACAGGCAGCGCAACACGCCGGCGCGCGCAAGGTCGTGCTCGACACGCTCGCCGGGACGAACCCGGAATCGCTCGATCTTCAACAACACGCGTTCGAGGTCATCGAGAGATGGAACATGGAAGTCCCCGCCGAATTGCTCGTGAAGCTCGCGCGGGAGAGCCCCGTCGCCGAGATGAGGGCGAATGCGCTGCGCCGGTACGCGCGCAGGACGCATCCTGACATCGGCGCCGGGCTGCCCGCCTTCGCGCGCCCCTTTCTGGATGATCCCGCCCTGCCGGTACGCGCGGTCGCGCTCAGGATCATCGCCGAACACGGCAACCTCGCCCCCGGCAAAGAAGACGCACTGACCGTCGCCGAAGCGCTCGACTCGCCCGTTGCCGTGCTGCGTAACAGTGTCATCGAGTCGCTCGGCTTGCGCGGCGACGACTATGGACAGCTCATGTTGACTGAGTACGTGGAGAAGACCGATGCAGCCACGGACGGCCGAACGCTCGCGCTTCTCGAGATTTCGAAGCGCGGACCGGTGAATGCCGCAGGTCAGCCCGAACCCGGAGCGACCGACGTCGCGGATCGACTCGGGCGGCTTCTCGATCGCGAGAAGGAGCCGCAGATGCGCCGTGTGATTCTCATGACCCTCGGGCTGCTGGCGGACTCGTCGGGCCGCGGGTACGCAGTGAAAGCGGTCAACGACCCGGACCCGCACGTGCGCGCGAACGCGCTGCTCGCCGTCGCGGCCCTGCGTGCGCAGGCCGGCGGCGTGGTCGAGCTCGGGCCGGTGCTGGACGCCATGCGCGATGATGCGCCGTTCGTTCGCGCCGCGGCGGTCTCAGCGCTCGTTCGCGACCGCCAAACATTCTATTCGTCGTGCAGGGCCGGAGCCGAGCACGCCGCCGGGCCGGGTGAGTTGCTGGGTACGCTCCTGCAGGCGCTCGGCGACGCGGACCCGACGGTGAGATCGACTTCGGCGCGCGCGCTGGCGTCGTTCGAAGAGCCGCAACTGGCGCCGCTCGTCGCGGCCGCCATGCGACGCCGCTACACGGGCGACGACCTGGAGAACGCAATGCTCAGAAACGCGCGCGATTTCGATTCCGAAGGCTTGTCAGAAGTAGCGCGGTACGAGTACGAGAACGTGCTCCGCACGCCGCCGGAGAATACGGGTGCGGACACGCTCGCGCACGAATCGCTCGCGTGGCTTGATGCGGAGCGGGGCGGAATCGAAGGGCTCACGACGGCGGTGAAACACCTGCAATCCGCCGCGGTCATACGTGAACGGCTGCAGAACGAGGACCCGAGCGCGACCGAGACCACCTACTCCCGGCGCATGGCCGTCATCGAACGGCTGTGGACGCTGATCGCCGATGTCATGCGGCAGCGATCGAAGGAGCGGATCGACATTCTACGCGCGGAGATACGGGTGCTCATCCGGCAGGCCGGCGATTCCGCGCAGCTCTTGAACGATATCGCATGGTATCTCGCGGAGAACCGCGTTTCCCTGGGTGCGGCGCTCGAGGCGGCGCAGAAGGCGGTCGCGGCGTCGGGCGAGAACGCGGAGGCGCTTGACACGCTCGGCTGGGTGCGCTACCATCGGTCGGAATACGAGGCCGCGGAGCACCACTTGCGGAAGGCGCTCGATCTTTCGCCCGCCTCGGCGCTGACGCGGCTCCATCTCGCCGCGGTGCTCGCGTCGCTCGGAAGACGCGCGGAGGCGTTCGGGGAACTCGATGCGGCGCTCGCCGCCGACCCGGGACTCTGGCGCGATGCGCTCCGCATACGCGGGTTCATGCCCGTCGGGGACGACCGCGAATTCATGGACCTCATAGAGGCAAAGTAGGCCGCTTCTGGCAGACGCGGCGCTTTGGAGCGTCAAAGCCGCAGCTTTGACCTTCGATCGCCGCGCGCATGAACCTTTCCATGCACTGGGCTGCTTAACATGTTGATGGCCGCTTGAGACCGTCCAGATTCAGTATCCTGTCTTCGTAACGAATTCGGAGGTTGTGATCATGAGACACAGTGCTATTGGCCTGAGGTCGAGTCTTTTTGTGGGCGTGGTGCTGGCGCTCCTGTGCGGATGCAGCGGCAACCGGTACGCGGCGAGGGAGTCTGCCGTTGCGGACGTCTGCCTTGAATCCGTCGCGGAGCACGAAAGCTCGTCCTCAACAATGGCTCGCGGTCTGGTTGCCTGCACGACACCGATGCCGGATCCCGCGGCAACCAGGATCGCCGACGCGTCCGTCCTCGCCTCACCGAAGCAGGACCCTGCGCAGCCGCAGCGGCTCGTGATCTACAACGGCTCGCTCGCGCTCGTGGTCGAGAGCATCGCGATCACGCAGAAGAAGGCGCAGGAGCTTGCGGAGACGGCGGGCGGCTACGTGGTCAAGATCTCGGGGGCCGGCATCGTCGTCAAGATACCCGCCGCGAAGTTCATCGAGGTCGCCGACGCGATCGCGAAGCTGGGCGAGGTGACGCGGCGCGAGATCGCCGGCAGCGACGTTACGGAAGAGATGTTCGACATCCAGACGAGACTGGCGAACGCGGAGAAGATGCGCGAGCGGCTGCTCAAGCTGCTCGAGACGACGCAGAAGACGAAGGACGCGCTCGAGGTTGAAAAAGAGCTCGGCCGCGTGACGGAGGAGATCGAGCGGTTCAAGGGCAGGATCCGCTTCCTGCAGGAGGGCGTCGCATACAGCACGCTGGACGTTCAGCTCAACTCGTCGGTGCCCCAGGACCAGATCGCGCTCGAGGTCCCGTTCCCATGGGTACGCGCGCTGGGCGGCGAGGTCGGCACAGGGCGCGCGACGGAGACCTACGTGTCCACGAAGGCGCGCGAGCGCGGCGTGGAGTTCACGCCGCCGCAGGATTTCATCAAGTACTTCGAAAGGGACTACGTCACGCGCGCGATGTCGCCCGACGGCGTGCTCCTGCGCGTGCAGCGGCAGGAGAACATGGAAGGCGGGAGCTGCGAGTTCTGGTCGAAGCTGTGCAGGCGCATCCTTGCGGAGCGAAAGGGATTTGCGCTCGACCATGGCGCGGAGATCCAGTCGAAGAACAGGGACCACAAACTGATGCTTTTCAAAGGCACGCGCGAGGTCGCGGGCGTCCCGTACGGCTACGCCGTTGCCATCGCCGCCTCGGGGGACTACATCTACGTTTTCGAAGCCTGGGGCGCGAAGGAGAAGTTCGACGCGTGCTTCCCGAAGATCGAAGATGCGGCCAGGTCGGTCTATGTGAGATGATCCGGCCCACGGCATCCGTGAGTGTCCCGGCAGGAGCGGCTCTTCCTGGCGCGGGATTTGTGGTAGCGGCGGAGGGATTTGAACCCCCGACCAAGGGCTTATGAGTCCCCTGCTCTACCGGGCTGAGCTACGCCGCCAATGGGGTTCTAAGACTACAAGAAAGCGCGCGGGAAGTCAAGAAATTGCCGGTCGTTCGCCACTGAAGGCCCACCGTCATCCCCGCGAACGCGGGGATCCAGTCCAATTCACGCCAGGCTTCTATCCGTTTGTCATTCCAGCCCAAGACCCGCTGGATTCCCGCTTTCGCGGGAATGACAGGAAGCTGAATTCCGGCCGCCACGGGAATCACAGGGCGGATAGGCCGGCAAGGATGCCGGCGCTCCCAGATCGCTGGATTCACGCTTTCGCGGGAATGACGCTCCGTTTCGCCCGTAGATTCCTCCCTTTCCTCGTGCTCCTGCTCCTGCTCGTGCCCCTGCTCGTGCTCGACGTCGCTCACGCGCTCCCCATCCGCCTCGGGAATCGTCGGCAGCTGGAGCTGCCTCCTACAGCGCTCCCGCCCTACCGGCTCGCCTGTGCCGCCAGGTCGCGCACGGGATCGGACGGGTCGTTCTTCGCCTGCTCGACCAGCTTGCGGGCGTTCTCGTCCGTGTTCATTCGGTCGATGAAGTACTTCAACGCCTCGACCCGGACCGAATCGTCCTGGTCGTTCAGCAACCTCTCAGAGATTGCCCGCATCACCTCTTCGCCGGAACGATCACGGAGCGCAGAGATCGCCATCCGACGCACATAGGCAGACTCGTCGTGGCCCATCGTCGTCACGAGCAGGCTGTCCACCTCCGGCAGACCGATTTTCCTCATGGCAAGCGCCGCATAGGCGCGTACTTCGTCATTCTCGCTGCGAATAGATTCGCGCAGGAACCCAAAGGCATCCGGCGCGCCGACATTGCCGAGCGCTTCGAGCACGAGGTTGAGGTTGCTGCCACCGCCGCCCTTGCCGACGGTCTCGAGAAAGGATGCGAGCCTTGCGCGCCGGTCGAGGTCGCTGAACGAAGAACCGATCCAGCCGAGCGACATCACTGCCGCGTCAACATACTGGGCATCGCCGCCCCCGGCGAGCCCCTTCAGGCAGGCCTCGGTCTCAGGCGCGGCAGTCTTCACTGAGCCAAGGGCCAGGACCGCGACTCTTCTTCGTTCCGCAAGCGCCGTGATATCGGCGGCAAGGCCTACCAGTCCCGTCTCCGCGGATGCGCGCCCGCACTCGGCAAGCGCATCCGCCAACGTCTGTAGAACCGCGCCACCGTACTGGCCCGACGTCAGCGCCTGCAGCGCCTTCTGCACGTTCTCCTCGCCGGCCTGGAACAGCATCACGAGCAGGCCGAAGAGCCGCGCGCCCTCCTCGACCCATTGACCTTGGCCCTCCGCAAGCGCCAGCTCGGACATCACACTCTCGAACGTGGCCTCGCCGACCTTGAACGTCAGGATCGCCTGCTCGAGACCTTCCGCCGTTTCCGGCCCGAAGCCCTTGCACGTGACCATGCCTGTTTTTTTTGCGGAGATCTCCTGGAAACGGCGCGCGACGCCTTCGACGTCCATCGCCTTCTCGCGAAGTGAGAGTTCGGTTGCGAAGCTGCTCGTGATGTCCAGAGGCAGGATCTTCTTGCCGCCGGTCACGGCGGTCTCCTGCTGGCCGGCGAGCGATACGAGGCAGCCTTCCGCATCGTCGATGCCGCCCTCCATCTGGCCCGACTGCGCGGCCCGTACAGTATCCTGCACCGCGGCGGGGTCCTCGCCGCCCATGACGGAAAGGAAGAGCTGCTGATAGTATTTCCTCTTGGCGCAGACGACCAGATGCCTGCCGCCTGCCGTGCATTCGCCGGTCACCGAATAGTCGCCCAGGTACAGGCCCGTGGTATCCGATTCCATCTCCTGCCACGCGTCGCAGGGCTGCACGGGGAGCACGAACTGAACCTGCGAGATCCAGTCCCGAAGGAAGTTCCGGTCCTCGGCGCTCAACGATGGGTCGAGCCTCGCCTCGACGACCTTGCCCTGCGGTGTGATCTCGACAAGAGATTCCGTCTCCAGCCGCCTCGCCATCTCGTCGAGCTGGGCCTGTGGCGCGTCTCTGCCGCCCGCGTCGATGGAAATCTTCACCGGCGAGAACCGAAACCCGAGCGTGCACCGGCTCTCGCCCGCCTCATAAACCTGGATCGTCAGGATGCCGGAGCATTCTATGGCCATTTCTCCCCCGCTGCCGTAGTTCATTCCCATCCCTTGGTCGGCCAGTTCCTTGGCGAACTCCACGTTCTCCTTCAGCGCGATCCCGCGGTCGAACCGGAAGTCGTAGACGAGCCTGCACCCGGGGGTCCACACATACCGCAGCGCGGCGACGGAGGCGGGCTGCCTGTCTTTCGGCGCAGGCTCAAACGAGGAGAGATCACTGTGGTACCTGGGAGCGGCCGGCTTGATCTGGATCGTCGAAGTCTTCGGCGGCTCCTTCGGCGTCGGTTTCTTCTCGACCTTTTGCGTGTCGTCGTCGCGCATGACGATGGCAAGGACCACAATGATGACCGCCACGACGATGACGCCGAGCACAAGGAAGGCTCGCATATTGGACGCGTCCGGCGTCGTCCCGCCGTGGCCGGATTTTGTGCGTTTGTTCTTCATCTGGCGTCTCGAAAAGAAATGCGAACAGTCGGCAACTGACAACCCCCTGAATCTCAAGGCCGCAGCCGCGATCCCGACCGCGGTCGGGACCCCTTTGCTAAGGGGGACTTGCGATCCTGCACTTCAGGACAGTAGCTGCCTTGCTGGATCCTACATCATAATGTCGACGCACTGTCTGGTCAAGCAAAAGGGGGCCGACGGGGCGAGACGCCGATCCAGCCGCGACTTGTGCGGCGGCCCAGACGGGTAAAAAGAAACCGGGGAGCTTGTTGGGCTCCCCGGTCTCATGTGTGATGCCGTTTCTTTCTCTGTCTTACACTGTCGCGCTCAGAATCGTCCAGGTCAGGTACGAGAAGGACCACTTCGCAATCACGTGCTTGTAGGTCACGCTGAACCAGCCCCAGCCGACCTTCACGACCACTGACACGCTCGCAGTCGCGCCGTACGTCTTGTAGTTGCTGCGATGCACGCGGGCGGGCATATGGAGTGCGCCGGCAGAGCGAAGCGGCGACGGCGCTTTTGCCTTGTTGCCGCGACCCTCAGCACAAAGACGCGAAGACACCAAGAGCCTATTCTAAGAGGTCTGTAGCCGCCCCGCTTCGGCGGGGCGTAGAACGCACCCATAAGGGGTGCGGCAACGGGTCTTAGGATAGGCTCCAAGAACATCGGCTTGATCGGCGCACAGAGGCCGAAGTGACGGCGGGAGGAAGGGGCCAGCGCTCTCCCAACTGACGGGACGATTCGACAATTGAGAAGAGGAAGTCTCGAAGAGTAGTCGCGTGCCGGCTTCAAGCCGGCATCTTGTCTGCCACCACCTTCAGGTGGTGGACGGCCTTGTTCTCTTATGCGCGAAAGCCGGCTTCAGCCGGGCTTCCGCACGTCGTCGTCGGCGTCAAGTTTGTAGTAGGCCACGCAGAGCCTGCCCTGAACTTGTTTCAGGGCCGCAGCCGGAGTGGCGTCTTCTTTGGGTGGGGAAACGACGGCACTCCGCTGCGGCTACGTGCCTTACTACAAACATTCGCTCTCCGGGTGAGCGCTGGAACGCCGACAAGCCTGTGCGCAGGTAACATCGAGCCCCTGCCCTTCGAGAATCCGCCCAGCAGCCCGTCCGAGCAATGCCGGGCCGGCCGACTTCGGAGTGCGCCGACCGCACCTGGAAAGAACTTGACATCCCGCGGGGGGGATGCTATGATGCTTCACAGGCGATCTTTCTTTGGACTTCGCGTGAGGCCAGGGACGTCAAACAGATACGAAAGTACATGTTGCGCCGTTCGTGTCGCTTCGAGTATGCGGCAGCCCATGACGATCAGAACAGTCCTATTGGGAGCTTTCCAATGAAACCGACCGACTCTTCCCTTGTGCACGCGAAACCTGGTGCGCGCGTTCGCCTTCTTGTATGCGGCCTTCTAGCGTGCGCTCTTGCCGCTCTTCCTCTCGCCGTTCGGAATGCGGCGGCGCAGGCCCCTACCTTTCCGGAACTGAAAGAGCGTTTGGCCAAGGAGTTGGACAACGTCTCCCGGACTCCTGAAACAGGCGCCGACTACCTGGCAGGAGTGAACGAGATATCTCTGTTGGCGGGAAGGCTGCTACTCACCATTGGCATAGACGACGAGAGCAATATCCGGAAGGCGTGTGAACTGACCGACGTCATTCGCGGCAGGATCGACGGCGCGAAGGACGCCGACGAGAGATTCCGGCTGGTCGAAGCGCTTTTGACCTTCGTTGGGGGAGTCTTCCAGCTTGTCGACAGGCCATTTCCGCCGGATTTGACCAACCTTGAGGACTACATCATCCGCCTGATGCAGACAGATGACTCTCCGCGGATTCGGGAGAAGATCATCCAACGATACCACTATTGCGGCGGCCTCGCGTTTCTGGAGGCGCTGGCAACTGTAGCGGCAACCGACAAGAACGACGACGTACGCTACTTTGCCGTTCTGGATTCGCTCTGGGTGGCGCGGAGGCGAGAAGACCCGCTGAAGGTCCGCGTCGGGCAAGCCGCCATACTGAAGGATGCGTTCGCGTCGAGTGACTACATGCGGCGGCTTGCCGGGATACATGCGCTGCCGGTCGCCTTCGAGGATGGCATTCTGACCCCTGCGGAAGTGGAGGCGCTGCTCATGGATGTGGCCGAACGCGAGAAGGACGCAACGCTTCAAATGGAGGCCGGACTGCGGATAGGAGCGCTGGCACAGAAGAGCGAGGTATTGAAGAAAGCCGTGGAAGACATCCTGGGCCGGAAGGAAGGAAAGGAGAGTCTCCGTCTTGGCGTCGAAATGGGACGCGCGATCACCGACAAGCGCAAAGAGACCTTGTCCGCGTATCTCCACGACTCCGACACGAAAAAGAGCGTGGCAGCCATGCTCTCCCTTGCAGCCGGTGAGGAGGAATGGGCCTGGGCGGTTCTGAGCGACTTCATACGCGGAGTGTCGCCGGACAAGAAAGAGACTCCCTCTATCTTGATGAGAAAACTCGCGTTGTGCGTCTGGCTGGAGGCGTATGACAAGCAGGTGTCAAAACAGTATGAGAAGCCCGAATACCCGGAGCAGGGCATGTGGAAGATGACGCCGCAACTTGAAGCTTTCTCGCTGTGGCTGAAGAACAAGACATGTTGGCCGCTGGTCGGCGACTCGAAAACAGACCCCGGCCTGCATTTCCTGTGCGTTGCGGGTGTTCTGTCGCACCATAGACTGCCGGAGGAGTGGTCCGACGATCAGGGCTTTGCGAAGATACTCGAAACGGCGGCTTCTTCCGACTTTCCGATCCCAAGTCGGCTTCTCCTGCACAACTACATTCTGACTCAAACCGGAGGTCCCGGGCGCACGGAGAAAGCTGCCTCGGCATTCAGAAACCTGGTTGACAATCCCGCAACGCCCCGGGACTTGAAGGAGCAGGTCGTCAGGATCTATGCCGCCTCGATAGCGGCCTTCCGGCCCGAGAGCAAAGAAAAGGCGCGCACCGCGTTTTTCGATCCCGCGCCGGCGGACAGCAAACTCGCCGCGATGGCAGCAGGGATTCTGGCCGATCCGCGTGGTCCCAGCATCTCCTACGATACACGGCGGGCGCTCTTTACGTTTCACTTCGACGTCCGGCGTTTGCTCCGAGGCGAAGTCGATGAGGCCACAAGCGGCAATCCCTTAGGAACCATGTTGGTGGAAATGTGGGCGAAGTACCCTTTCACGCCTGAGGAGAACGAAACTGCAAGGAGGATATTCTTCGGCGCCAAGTAGCATCTTCGCCGAGCCGACTTTGGCGGCATTGTAGGAGAGGGGCATCGGCGCGTGGGCTTTGTTTGGGTTTGCGTTGCCAAAGAAATTGCCTCTTGTTATTGCCGCGAAAGCATGCCATCGACCGCGATCCCCGCTTTCGCGGGGACGGGCGGGAACCCGGAAACAGTCGCATTGGCTGTGCAAACGTCAGTAGTTCTGTATTGCCGGTCTTCAAAGGAGGCTTCCATGAGCGATAGACTCCCTTGCCGTGGGACGGTCTTGTTCTTCTGTGTCATTTTTCTTGCTCTGACGGCGCCGCTTGGAGCGATGGTCGAGAACAACCTCCTCATGTTGAGATCGGAACTCCCTGTCCCTCTTCCACAGGCCGGTCCGGTCCCGACGACCCCGCCTCCCGTGACAACCGAGTACGGTTCATGGGGCTCAACAGGCGCATCTGCCGCTCCACCCGCCATGTCGCCCACTCTCGCAGCCGCCAAGCTCGCCGTGAAAGGCGCGCTTATCGCCGTGGCCCTCAATGGAATCAAGGGGATCCTTGACATTCTCGTGGACGGTTTCATCGGGCTTGCTGAGAAGAAACAGTATCAGGACAAACAGACAAAAGCGATTGATACTGCGAGAGAGGCCGAAGCCGCGATACAACAGGCCAAAAAGGCGCTCAAGGCAGACGGACACCCCTTGCCCGATTACTCGTCGCCAGGCTCGACGCCGTCACCTTCGTTGCCGGTGGAGATTCAGGAGTTGCACAAGGATATGCGCCAACTCAGGGACACCACAAACGACCTCCTGACACAAGCGAACACGCTCCAGAATTTCATTGACGCAGCGCAGAAGAAACCTGACGGTGTGAAGGATGGGAACATCTTCCTTCGCGTGGTCAATTGGATTACCGGCGATCCCTGGGATCTGCGCGAGAAGCGCGACGAGTTGCCCACAGACCCGGGCAAAATCATCACCGGTGACACCGATGGCTCGAAGAGCGGAGGTCCGGCGCCCACGCAGCACGCGTTCATGAGTCCGCAGAACGGCATGATGGTCGCCAGGGTGTTGGTCACCCCCGGCGAGACGGTCGTCCGGCTCTTCGATCCCGACGCGGGCGGCAAGGTGGCGGCCGAGGTGCGCGTGACCGAGGACGACGACGGCAAGGTCCTGCCATTCATCGTCGGCGGCGTGGCGCTCGCGTCCGCAGGGCTCTTCATCGATTCCGGCGGCAGCGGAGGGAAGCACGGTCCCTCGACCGGTTCTTCCGGGCCGGCGAGCCCGTCCGGCGATACCATCGCGCGCACGCTTGCAGACGGAGAC